>JAPPMR010000405.1 GCA_028818995.1 Candidatus Poribacteria bacterium
TTAGATTGTGTTTCTTATTGGGATTCTATTGTGATTTTATTGGAGTTTCAATTATTCGCGTATTTTTTTGTAAGAGAAGTAATACCATTTCCATTAATTATTACCTCATTTACGGTTGTTATGATTGTAATGTTTTAGGACACAAACTAAAAGTTTGTGCTACAAAAAGAGACATTATAGGTTAGAAATGGTATTACTTTACAAGAAATAAAAAAGCACCTTCTAATTAGGAAGATGCTTTCTGTATAACAAACTTAAAATTGATGATGCAATCTGAATTTACATCAATATCATATTGAAATTAACGCGTTGTTTTGAGGTGACCCCATGTTGTTGTTGCTTTTCCAGCAGGTTCAACGGGCGTAACCAAATCTGCTTGCTGTGAAATAAAGTCAATCATCTCAATAAGGACTTGACCACGCGGGAGGGATCCGTTATTTGGCTCTTGCATGCAAATCCCGACACGGCCGCTGCTGTCGTTCAACTTAATGATACCTGGATCAAAACGTTCAGCACCGTTGTCTCCAAAAGCGGCTTCAACGCTCCACGGATCAACGATCTGGTTGCTTTTGAACGGACGCTCGGAGGTAAAATCAACCAGTGAAGGTGTATGTTTTTTACCGAGATCAGTCGGCTTAATAGCAGTACCACCACCCCACATATCTGCATTGATATTGATAATTGTCTTCAACCCGTTCTCACCGTTTGCACCGCCGCCTTGCGTAACATAGAAAGCATAATCAGCGCAGTTTAAGATAATATTGCCGCCATAAAGAAAACGTTCGGCGATAGAATCGTCAACTTGCACGTTTCCAGGTGTGTAAAGTGTTGTTGGAAACCAACCGAAAATGATGAGGATATCTGCATTCCCATCGTCAATTCGTTCTTCTGCATACGGCCCAATTTCCGCATCGGTTTTATAAACGACTTCGCCAACAGATGGCACATCATTTTTTAGGTTATCAAAGACAATTTTGCGCTGAATATCAGCATTTTCTTTTGAAATCCATCCTGTGTTTTCACTGAAAATCGCAACATCACCGAGCCCTGCCCAACTTGATGCTGTAATAACGGTAAAAGCGAACAGGATTGTAAATAAGATTAACAATTGTCTAATTTTCATTATTTTCTCCTTTTAGTTTTAACAAAATGATTTGTAGGGACGTAATGAACAGTACATCCCTACAGATATAGGTTACAGGACTTACGCATTCCCTTTTGATAAGGGTGTAGGGGTTAAAAAAGCGTTATTTCAGTAATTTAACCCCCTAAATCCCCCTTATCAGTGGGACTTTAAGAGAAATTGCGTAAGTACTGTAGGTTAATTAAATATCAGATTTGATATGTGCCCACGTGGTAGTAACCTTTTCATTTGGATCAACGGCTGCAGGGCCGAGAACCTCAAACAGATAGTTATCTATCATTTCGGCTAATACTTTCCCTCGTGGGAGTCCAGCGTTATTAGGTTCTTGAAAAAGGATGCCGATTCGACCGCCAGTGTCTGTATCGTGAACAATTGCTGGATCTATACGATCACCGCCGTTGTCCCCGAAAACTACCTCAACCTCCCACGGATCAACAATCTGACCTGACTTGAACGTGCGTTCTGAGGTAAATGCCTTGAGGCTTGGTGTGTATTTCGCACCATCAGCTGTTGGTTTGATGCCAGTACCACCAGACCACATGTCAGCATTGATGTCCATCATATTCTTCAAGCCTTGTTCTCCGTTTGCACCACCGCCTTGTGTGACGTAGAAGATATAGTCCGCAGTGTTGAGGAAAATATTTCCGCCTTCAAGGAACAATTCTGCAACGGAATCATCAGGATCAGCATTTCCTGGGGTGTAGAGTGTCGTTGGAAACCAACCGAACGTAACGATAATATCTGATAAATCGTTATCGGTACGTTCTTCTGCCCAAGGACCAATATCCTTGTCGGATAATGTGACAACCTTCTGAGGTTTCTTGAGAAGTTTTGCTAATTCTTCACCTTCTTTTTTTGCGGTGGGTTGCGCAATCCAACCAGATTGTTCGGTAAAAATTGCTACTTCTCCCATAGGTGCTGCTATACTTATACTCGGGATGGCGGCTACTATAAGAAAGCACCCCAAGGTGAATGCCGTTAAGATAAGAACATTTTTCATGAAAAAACTCCTTTTATAAAGTTTGTGGTGAAGTTTCCTTAAACATTAGGAATCCTCACGCGTAGTGTTAATGAATGTTAGGTGGAAAACCCCACCTTCTGAAAATAAAAAACCCACACATTCTCCATGTTAAATGGAGCGCGTACGGGCGCGACGAAAAATTGAAATTTACCATCAATATTCCGTTGTTCGTAAACTGGTATATTATTACAAGTGTTAATGCATTGAGGGGGGGGTAATAACTTAAAGTTAATAAAGCGTATGGTAGACGAAGGCATAGAAAGGATATAAACAAACCAACTGTGGCGTTGACTTATTCTAATTGAGATTGCTTTTTCAATGTTGGCGTAGATATTAGTATTTCGCATTTTTGGCATTCTTGCAATATTTAGAATTTGCCCTAATATGATCAGACATCAACTATCCTTCTGATCGCCGAAAAAAATAAACCTTATTTAGAATTTCCCATAAACGCTATTTTCGTGAACTTGATAATGATTATACAAAACTTTCAAAAAAATGTCAAGAATTTATTTTGAAAGGGTGTAAATATTTTGTTACAATAGGTGCCGATTTTGGCATCCTTGTCTGTAGCGCAAACTGTATGAAGATAAAAAATAAATTGGGTAATTTTGTGAGGTTAGGAAACCTCGCCCCTTACCGAAATATTTGTTTAAACTTCATAGCAAGTTTGAATATTAAATAGGCACATTTTCTGTCAATGGCGGGCGGGGAAACCCCGCCCCTACGGGTTCAGTGCCTGCTGAAAAATTGGAAAATCAACAATTTATTATTTAATATTACTTAGGGACGATATGTTGTTTCAAAGCACATTAACAATAAATATGCCGTTCCTACCAAATCAAGAAATCAACGGTATGAATACCTTTTTGGTATTCACCGGGTATGAATGCCATTTAGGCATTCCCCGGAACTCAAGAGTGGAGGGACAACATTTTTCTATAATCATTGCGTCCCTACGAGACTGAAGAAAGAATCAACTAATGATAAAAATTAAAAAACGTCATGTAATTGTGAAACAATATTTTACAATTAGTTATTTAGCACAACTTGTATAATTTACTATAAGAAAAGATGGGCACTCAATTGGATTGGGTGAACTTATGGGAGATTTGGTTTTATTAACAGGTGTTCAGGTGGCGATTCACCAGTGAGAGTCAATAGAAATTCGACTAAATCCTTTGTTTCTTGTTCATTCAGATTGAGGGGTTCAAGTGTGCCTTCACGCATGCCGACAAATCCAGACGGAACGCCACCTGCATTATTAAAATCAATAATAGATTCCAATGTTGGAAACTCGCCTGTATGGAAGTACGGGGCAGTGCGTGCCACATTTCGAAGCGTAGGCGTTTTAAACTGTCCTTGATGTTGCTGTGTCGGTTCCAGAAAATCCAGTATTCTTTGAGGAACTTCCGGATCGTCGCTATAGATGCCACCGCCATTAAACGGGTTGTTCAAGAGTTGCTTAATGCCATCATATCTCCCCGTGTCTTCCGGGAGTTTTCCTTGTGGAACACCGAGATTATGAAATTCGTTGTCTGTAAAATTCGGATTATCGTGGCAGAGAATACAAACGCCTTTGCCAATGAAAAGTTTTAAGCCACGTTTTGCTTCAATGCTGATCGCATTCAAATCACCTGCTACATATTGATCGAACGGTGCGTTGCGACTAATCAAAAGCCGTTCGTAAGCCTCAATTGCTTTGCCAATATTAGCAAAAACGGTATTAACGGCAATCTTATCCTTTTCGGACATATTGTCAAACTGAACATCTCCCGGTTTGCCCTCAAGTGGAAAGCGGATAGTATCTGCTAAATTGGGTAGTGGGCCAAATACCGCCTCATAATCTTTTTGATACAGCCGTTTAATAAGATGTGCATACTGAAGCCGTGTGCCTGCTTGTTCTTTTTCACCTTCAAGGGCAATTAGTGCTTGTGACCAAAGTGTATCCGCTCTACCATCCCAAAACTGCCATTTGTTGTAAGCCACATTGAGTAGCGTTGGTGCGTTTCTCGTGCCTCTTCCTGCACCTAATGATGTTGCTTCAACGTCTGCGAAACCGTGAAAAGGTGAGTGACACGTTGCACATGCAACTGTGCCATCTTTTGACAAACGTTCTTCAAAGAAGAACTTCTGCCCTAATCGTGCAGCATCAGGATTGTCAGCAAAGCGATTTGTCAGGTTTGGTGGGGGTTTCTCAGGGAGTGGTGATAAACGTTGGATTATTGCCCATTCACGTTTCGTGAAAATATCTACTTCTGTTTCAATTTCTCCATTGATTGGTAGAGAACTTTCATCTCCACAGCCAACGATGGATATTATGATGCAGAAGAAGATCCAAAGAATTATACCATTTCTAAAAAATGATGTCGCATTACCCGTTTTTGTGAAATGTGGTGTAGGACGGCACAAACTAACAGTTTGTGCTACAAAAGAGAGGAATATTATCAGAAATGGTATTATTATGCTGATGCGCTGCATTTCCGAAGTAGAAACAAGAAATGACATGCTGTATTTCCTTGTTTTAGCAGTCTTGGAGTCCGAATTACTCCGCTTTAGGTGCATCCATTGCACACCGGAATCCAATAATCTGTCCACTGGCGACAATATCGTCATAATCTCGGTAAGCACACCGCATGTGGTCTAAACCGGCAAACCAACTGGCACCTCGCCATGATTTTTTTCCCATGCCACTATTTTTGGGTCCCTTTGGATTTTCTCTTGGACTCACCGAATAGTAATCCGTGTCAAACCAGTCGGAGACCCATTCTGCGACATTTCCGACCATATTGAGCGCGCCATAAGGGCTTGCACCTTGATGAAAACTATCTACTGGCGCAGCCATTGCGAAGCCGTCTAAGTGTCCATCAAATTTTCCTTCGTCGTCAAAGTTGCATTTGGTAGGATCGAATTCATTGCCCCAGGGCCAGATACGTCTATCTGTTCCACGTGCTGCTTTTTCCCATTCCGCTTCAGTCGGCAGTCGCTTTCCAACCCATTCTGCATAAACTACAGCATCACCCCATGTCACACCGACAACCGGCTGATCTGGATGATTGAATTTTGGATTGTCCCAAAATATCGAATTTCTATGCCCTGTTGCTTTAACAAATTTGGTATAGTCAGCATTAGAGACTTCATATTTGTCAATAAAAAAAGCATCTAAATACACTTTATGTTGCGGGAGTTCATCAAGTGGATCTGCCATTGGGTCTTTATCTGGATCACTTCCCATAATAAAATCACCAGCCGGAACAAACACCATTCCATCCGGAATCTCTACTATATTTTCCTCTTCTTTTGGAAACTCCTCTATAGGTTGGGTTTTATCGACTGGTTCTAAAATTTCTTCTTCAGGAAGTTTCTCGTCTCCACCACAACCGTATAGGACAAACATCAATATTACTATGACATGTATCAGAGATTTGAATGGAACTTGTGCTTTCATGGTTAGATGCAGTGTTAAAAAAGTGGAAAACATCTGTTGCTGTAAAAGTGTTAAGGTGTTTTTGCACAACGAAATCCAACGGAACTACTGTGGTCGCTGCATTGTGCAGGATAAATATAAAACACTGTGGAACGTGTATCACCTGGACCGTTCGTCCATGAACCGCCACGGATTGTGTAGATCTTTCCGTTGGTCAATTCTTTAGTGTGTGCTTCTAATGTACTATCATCAAGCACACTTATCACCCATTCCCACACATTACCTGACATATCATGCAGTCCGTAAGGACTAATCCCTTTTGCAAAACTCCCTACTGGAGCAGTTTCCATTGCATAGCCGTCCAACTTGCCGTTCATTTGCTCACCGTCATCAAAATTGCCAAGTGACGCGTCAAAACCATCACCCCACGGATAGAGACGCCCATCTGGACTACGTGCTGCTTTTTCCCACTCAACATCAGTCGGTAATCTTTTTCCAGCCCATCTGGAATAAATCTCAGCATCCTCCCAATTGACACCAACAACGGGTTGATCGGGAGCATTGAGCGTTGGGTTGTCCCAAAATTTTGGTGTCCGATGACCTGTTTCGGACAAGAATTTCGCGTATTGACCATTTGTAACTTCATATTTATCTATATAAAACGCTTCCACAAAAACGACCTGCGAATCAACTTCATTACCAAAAGTTAGATCAGTTTTTTCATCGGTGCCGATGGTTACTTCGCCAGCAGGAATCAAAACCATCTCTTCAACATCAATGACAGCATGATTAGTTTGTGCATCGGGTTGGATAGGATGCTCTGGGTTATCTTCATTGCTGCAGGCGATCAAACCAATGCATAATACGATAAGAAACAGTGAATAGCAGTAAATTTTCACAATCTTCGCCAGATATATTCTCTACTCTGTAGTTTTGGAGGTTAAAGATAGGAATAACTCTTCTAAACTTTTTTCATCAGTACGCATTTCAAGCAGATTCCAACCACGATCAACAACAGTTTTTGCTACCGCTGCTCGAATATCGCCTGTGGGAGCGGACTGAATATGGAATGTTAGCGTGTCATCTGTGCATACTTCAGACTGTTCTACTGAAATAACGTCGGGGATATTGCTGAGTGTTTCTATTATTTCATCTGGTTCACCCTCAGCCACTACAAGGGTAAAGGGTTTTATTGGAGCATCGGTTTCTTCATTAGTCGGGGTTAGGTTTGAAACAGCGCGACCGTTAGACAATTGAACATCCCCAGTAATTTTGCCTTTACTAATAATCAGTAGACGTTCACATGTTTGACTTGCTTCAGGGAGAATATGGGTACTAAAAAGAATAGTGCGTTCTTTTCCAAGTTCTTTGATTAATTCTCGGATTTCAACGATTTGGCGAGGGTCTAAACCGGAGGTCGGTTCATCAAGAATTAGGACTTCGGGTTCATGAATTAAAGCTTGTGCTAAACCGACGCGTTGCCGAAAACCTCGTGATAGCTGTCCAATAATCTGATTGCGTCTTTCGGTTAATCCGCAAGATTCAATAGCAATATCTAACCGTTCTTTGATGTGTTTACGTGGAACGTTTCGGATTTTTGCCATGTAAGACAGATATTTTGTAACTGTCATTTCGGTGTAAAGTGGGATGTTTTCGGGGAGGTATCCAATGCGTTTGCGTACCTCGCGCGATTCTTTGAACACATCGTAACCTGCAACGGAAACTTTTCCAACACTTGCAGGCATGAAGCATGTTAAAATGCGCATTGTCGTAGTTTTTCCTGCCCCGTTGGGACCAAGAAACCCGACGATTTGCCCTTTGTCTACGCTAAAGGATATATCCTTGAGGGCTTGAAATGGACCGTAGTTTTTTGAGAGGTTTTGAACTTCAATCATTTTGGCAATTGGTTATCGGTTATCAGTCAAAAAGTAAAATACATCAAAACACAAGGTTTTTTAGTTTTAAGAATTATCGGTTAATGGGTTTTACTGAGAGTTTATATTGTAGGTTGGGTTGAGGCACGAAACCCATAAATCAACGGTATGAATGCCATTAGGCATTCCCCGGGTGTCAACT
>JAPPMR010000359.1 GCA_028818995.1 Candidatus Poribacteria bacterium
GTCTCCATCTCGTAATCCGTTGAACGGTGCATCTCCAAGTAATACAATAGCGGACTTAGACGCTTATATTATTCCAATCTATCCCACGGAAATAGTCATCCGCGGCGGCGACTGGAGCTATCGTTCTACTGGTTTGCATGTTGCCATTCGAGGCTTCAACCGTGCAACCGCCCCGTCCGGTTACGGCAGTCTTGAGTATCCCGGTTATGGTTTCCGTTGTGTGCAAGATGTGCCCCGTTAAGTTTTTACGGCTTAACACCTTCTGCTTTGTCCACTTTAAATTTCAGTCGTAGGGGGTTTTGCTTGGGTGTTTCTGCAAAGTTACCTCGTCCCTACACACCAAACAGAACCCGCATTTCATAGTGGACAGAACCCTATTGCTTTGTCCAGTCAAAGTGCCCGTAGGTTGGGTTGAGCGATGAAACTCAAGAACCCTTTTCACTTATACGAGAAATACCGATTTTCGATAAACCGTTCATTTAGATAAAAATAGCGAAACCCAACACCCCAAACGTTATCCCTGAAAATGTGTTGGGTTTCACTCGTGTTCTTTGAATTTCAGACTTCTGTCTATCTTTGCAGGTCTATCTTCTCTATGCGGTTTTGAGTCAGATCCGTTCAACCTGGAGGAAACACCCAAGCAAAAACACCTACATCGTAGATTTACTGCTTTGTCCACGTTTTAGTCCCTACAGATTCTGTTGCCCTCTTCTCCCAACTATAGTGTCGTCGGTAATACATGATCATCGGTGCGTTCGATGCAATCCAAAGAGGACTTTATCATGAGGCACTACTTTCTTACATCTCAATCATCTCAATGTCTACCGACCAGCGGCAAAACCGTTTTTGTGCTAATAAGTATCACCCTATCCGTAGTTTTAACGCGTAATACATCCGCTATTACTGTAGAGGAGGTGATGGAGAACGTCCGAGAAGTTTACCAAAATGTTGAAAACTACGCCGCCGTTGTTCATACTTACAAAGCAGATTCAATGGTGGCATCAGCAAGTCTTTTTGAGACGCAGCGGCCGATGGTCGCCTTCAACCTGTTTTTTCGGAAACCGGATGAGCATGTTGTCACGGAAATCAGTGATGCCCCTCACGGCATATTCCGAATCGAGTTGCTAAGTGCCATTGGTAAGTTTGAGAATCGTAAGTTGAACCTTCTAACCAGAGATTTACTACTCGGACAGGAGTGTTACGTGTTAGAAGTCCCGGACCCTGATAAACCCGGGGATAGCGTGAGGCTCTGGATTTCGCCCCAGGATTGGACAGTGCTGCAACTGACTATTTTTATCAAAAATATGGAACTGGTACGGACGCAATTTAAACATACGCCTATTAGCAGACAATATCTTCTTCCGGTGGAAACCAGGAGTTTCTTTCCCAGTTCCAAACAGGTGCTTATCAATCGTATTACGAGCTACCAAATTAACACCAACCTCCCAGAGACTCTCTTCAAAGAACGGTTACCAGATCCAGATACCAAGGAGTAGAGGAGATACATGATGCACAATTTCAAGAAGGTTTTCTACATAGTTTGCCTCCTATTGCTATTGCTTGTATGCTATCAGAACAGTCACGCCGCACTGATTTCCAAGGGGGTAACCTACAAAGCCGAATTTAAACCGTTTGGTGACAGCCTAAAGTGGCAGCACTCTATTCCCGCAGAATTTGAATCTCCAATCGCCTTGGGTTTCGAGTTCTTCTTAAGCGGCGGTACGCTAACCGCGGAACTCGGTGGAAATATGAGTTTTGACTCGGAGACGCATATAATTGCACTGCAGGGAACCAGCGGACGTATGCACAGCGATGGAGGCGTGGGGTTAGGCGGAGACATCACTATTAACACAACTATTCCACTCTCAACTTTTGGGGAAGGTGCCAGTCTTCCTATTAATTATAAGCAAGGGATCCCTGAATTTCCGGATATCAGTAAGAGTTGGGACAAGTCCGAGACGTTCAATTCATTTCTACTCAGTGGCAGCCAGCCGGAGTCGGTAACAATGGAAGTAGGTATTCCGAAACTGGTAACCGAAAAAATAAGTGCGGTGAGACTCGGCATGATCCTTGGTAAAGCAATAGTGACCAGGAGAGCACCAATTCCCAAAGTTGTGGACCAACTTATAATAGACCCACTTATGGACGAACTTGTAGACTATATCACAGAATATGTAGATGGGCGCATTGAAGTGCACGGCGGGTTGGTAGGCGACTTGAAATTAGCAGGTGAGGCAATTGTCGTCAACGGCGGAACTATTACGAGCGAAAACCAAACGATTCTGGCTCCAGATGTGGACCCCAACGCCGACACTTATGAAGTCCGGAGTACGTACATGGAAAACTTCACCTATACGCTCGACTTTGTTGCGGATGGTAATATCTCCGCCTATTTAAGAACGTCTGATTTAGTGATATGGGATTATAACCGCGAGATTCCGAGTCAGCGGATACCAATTCTTCCAGAAAAAACGTTTGACCTCGCATTCACGACGAACCCAAATCCGATTATCTTTCCGCTTAATGGCGAGGACGAGGATAATGACGAAGAAACAAACAATATAGATTGTGAAATTGCAAATAGCAGCAACGCTACACACCCAGTGACTCCTGCAACCACGGGGCAGATTCTTGACAGCGCACTTCTCAATGAACTCAGAACCGAATATCTTAATCGCTATAATGTTGAGCAAGCAATTAACGGGCTTCCAAGAATAACGATGGCAGAATTTATAGCACAAGTGACCGAATTAGAACTGAGATCAGACGATATTCGTGATGTTAGCGGATTAAATGCAGCAAAGAACCTGGAACGCTTGGATCTTCGTTGGACCTCAATACGCAATGTCTCTTTAGCAGATCTTACATCACTGAAATCGCTGGAGCTTCCTCACACCACTTGCCTTTCCTTGACCGGATTGACGGCACTGGCAACTTCCCGTCATCTTGTGGACGATTTACATTATTCTACTTCGTCTCGTAATGTCTCATTAGTAGGATTAACATCATTAAAATCACTGAGTCTTAGCGCACCCCCTTCAGACTATCTTGGAAACATCTATTTAGAGGGATTGACATCACTAGGTAGATTGAATATTTTTGATAACATTTCAAGTATCTCTTTAGTGGGATTGACAAATCTGGGTGCCGTTGACTTTCAGTATGGGGTTGACAACATTCCAAACGTCTCCGTACAGGAACTGCCGGCCCTGAGAATCTTGCATCTTAATTCTAAGAATGTCTCACACATCTCTTTAAATGGATTACCAGCATTGAGAGTCTTGGACGTTTCTGGTAACAAACTCCCAGAGACCTCTTTTTCATTCACCGGACTGACAGCATTGGAACATTTGTATTTTCACAGTAACAATATCTCAAATGTTTCCCCATTCGCAGAATTGACAACACTGAAAGTTTTGAACATTTCAGGTAACAATATCTCGGACATTTCATCATTCACAAGACTAACTAATTTGGAAGATTTGGACATTTCATGGAACGATATCTCGGATATTTCATCACTCACAGGGCTAACTAATCTAAAATCGGTAAAGCTTATAGGTAACAATATCTCGGACATTTCGCCACTCACAGGACTCACTAATTTGGAATTAGTGATCCTTACGGATAACCATATCTCGGACATTTCACCACTCACAGGACTCACTAATTTGACAGTCCTATATCTTCGGGACAACAATATCTCGGACATTTCACCACTCACAGGACTCACTAATCTAAAATACCTCTATATTGAGAGAAATCCTCTAAATCATTCATCCATCCATACACATATCCCCATACTTCAAGCAAATGGTGTAGGTGTTCTTTTTACACCGACTCGTGAATATCCACCCGTAGTGGTGGAAACAGACGAAACTCCTGATCCCACACCGCCAACAACGGCAGAAGTTTTTCACACCCCCGAGATTCGCGACGCACTCACGGAGAAACTATCTGAGTACAACGAAGAAACAACTACACCCCTAACCATGGAAACCTATCTGGCAGAATTAAGCAGCTTGAGTCTGGAGGCACGCGGCATTCGCAACCTAAGCGGACTGGAAGAAGCAACAAAACTACAATATCTGTTCCTTTCCGACAACGACATTTCGGATATGTCTGCATTGGCGAGTCTAACGGAACTTAAGGGCTTGGGAATCTCCAGAAACAGTATTTCGGATATTTCGGCACTGGCGGGCGCAACCAACCTGCTCAACCTCTGGCTTGACGATAACAATATTTTGGATATTTCGGCACTGCAGGGATTAACCGCACTGCGTGGATTATACCTCGGTGGAAACAGTATCAGGGATATTACACCTTTGACAGGCTTAACGGAATTGAGACACCTTAGCCTTGGAAACAATCCCGTCTCAGATATCTCGGCGTTGGAGGGTTTGACCGCGCTGACTGACGTGGACCTTGGAACCCAACATTTGGACTACCCGCTCATCTACACACAGATCCCCGCGCTTCAGACGAAAGGCGTAAAGGTCCACTTTACGCCGCGTGTGCCAACGGCATTGTTGAAAGTCTCTGGCGACGCACAATCAGGTAAAGCAGGCGCAGCCTTACAACCGTTTGTCGTTGAAGTCAAAGACGCTGGCGGATACCCGTTCGCGGGAGTTCCGATTACCTTTGCTGTGACTGTTGGAGACGGAACGCTCTCCATTGAGGAAACCATCACGGACGCTGCTGGTAGAGCACAGAGCACCCTTACGCTCGGGGATATGGAGACAATCATTAGCGTCTCTGCCGAGAAAATTCCTACGCCAACCTACTTCACAGCAGGCGGAAGTATCAATACATTTAATCCTGTGCTCCGCGATGCGCTCGCGAAATTGCTTGCTGAGTACAATAGTAGCACAACCACACCGACAACAATGGAGGGATATTTAGCAAGTGTCACCAGACTTGATCTGTCTGCCCTCGGGATTCGCGACTTAAGTGGGTTAGAAACCGCAACAAAACTGGAATACCTCTCTCTTTCCGAAAACGGTATCTCAGACATCCCCGATTTAGCCAGTTTAACAGCACTGCAAGACTTAGTCCTTTCCAAAAACAGTATCACGGATATTTCAGCATTGGCAGGCTTAACTGTTTTACAGAACCTCTGGCTTGATGATAACAATATCTCAGATGTCTCCATGTTGTCGGGACTGCTGGCACTGAAGCATTTATATCTTGCTGGCAATAACATCACAAATATTTCGCCGTTGACAAAATTAACCGCTTTGACACACCTTGAACTTGGAACCCAACGTTTAGACTACGCTTCCCTCTACACGTACATTCCGGCACTTCAAGCGAGAGGCGTGGATGTCCAGTTTACAGACCGCGTGGCAACGGTGTTGTCAAAAGTATCTGGCGACGCGCCATCGGGTAAAGCAGGCGCAGCCTTACAACCGTTTGTCGTTGAAGTCAAAGACGCGGAAGGATACCCGTTCGCGGGAGTCCCCGTCACCTTTTTCGTGACTGCTGGGGATGGCACGCTTTCCGTTGAGGAAACTGAAACCGATGCAGACGGTAGAGCCGAAAGCACCCTTACGCTTGGAGACACGGATACAACCGTCACGGTCTCTATTGAGCAAGATGGAATCCAGACCACTTTTACCGCCAGACGCACAAGAGAAGTTAGAAATGTTTACGAGAAAATTACAGGTCCATGGCTCTGGATGATTGCACCAACGGAACCCTGGCGAGGAGGGGCAGCTTCTACCGATATAGATTCACTTGCTGCTGCCAGTGGTGGTGCCGTCACTGAAACTATGATCGCAACACAGGGAGCAAATGAAGGAGACAAAGTTGGACAGTTGATGTGGACACTGGGTAAGATTTCCGCTACTGGCTGGGACAATGTCAACGACACTGTTACTCGGATAGGCTTAGGACAAGGTGATATCAACGACCACTCATCTTATGCCCTGATTATCTTGGAATCTGCTACAAGCCAACAAAACGTACCCATGAAAGTCGGTAGTGATGATTCCATTAAGGTTTGGCTGAATGGGAAAGTTGTTCATAAGAAGCCGATCAATCGGGGTGCCAGCAATTTCCGAGATCACTTCAGCGTTAACTTGCAACAAGGCGATAACATTTTGCTCGTGAAGGTGAGTGAACGCGGAGGTGCCTGGAGCATGTTCGTTGGTGTTGGTGGTGAAGACGTTACGCCTGCTTACAAATCACTCGGTGAAAGTCCTACCGTTAGAGTTGTTGAAGAATCTACGACATTTTCGGATGACTTAGAGAATTTAGTCCTGTATCTTCCATTTGATGAAGGAACAGGAACGACTGCTACAGACTCCTCCAAACATCAGAATCACGGTACACTTCACAAAGCAAATTGGACTCAGGGGAAATATGGGAATGCCGTTGAACTGAGTGGCGAACGCGGTGGTTGGGTTGAAGTGCCAGACGCTTCTTCTCTGGACATTACTGATGAAATTACGTTGATGGCATGGGTCCATCCAACACAGTTTACAGAGGAATGGCTCCGTATCATCGTCAAGACTTGGACAAGTGACACTGCACCGTGGATGGTCTATGGACTCTATCAACAAGGCGGATCCAACGGAAAAACTGGCTTTATTGTGTCCGTTAACGGAGGTCAAGAGGCACGTTGTGGGAATGGACCCAGTCCCCAGTTACCCCTGAATACATGGACACACCTTGCTGCAACTTACGATGGCATTCGGATGAAACTTTACTATAACGGTGAGTTGAAAGTAGAAACGTCGGCAACGGGGAAAATCGATACCAACGACGTACCACTCTCTATTGGTAGGAATAGTGAAGGCGATCGGGAACACTACATTGGGTTGATTGACGAGGTGGCTATATGGAGGGTTGCCTTAGATGCCACCGAAATCAAACAAGCGATGGAAGGCGATATAATTACAGAACCAATAGCCGCTGCAGCACCGACACTTAATACCTCAACAGTTATAATACCAATAGAGGCAGCACTGCTACCCAATTATCCTAATCCGTTTAACCCAGAGACATGGATTCCGTATCAATTAGCGAAACCCGCAGATGTGACGGTGCACATTTACGCGGTAAACGGTACTTTAGTTCGGACTCTATTCTTAGGGCATCAGGTGCCAGGCAGCTATCAGAACCGCAGTCGTGCTGCATATTGGGACGGTAGAAACGCAGTCGGCGAACTTGTGGCAAGTGGCGTATATTTCTACACCTTAACCGCAGGCGACTTCACCGCCACGCGTAAAATGCTAATCCGCAAGTAAAAGATTGGGAAGTGTAGGAGGCTGGGGGTTGAGAAGTTTGATTCCCAGCCTTCCTATCTCTCACCCTTCCATCCACAAGAATCCCATAATCCGTGCAATCCGCGATTTTGCGGCGTACTTGAAGAAACACCCAAGCAAATACCCTCAGCAAAAACCCTAAATGCGACGTGCATTTAGACAAAAACGTTGCGTTCTCCAGAAAAATGCTGTATAATAAGTAAAAATATAACCTAAACATTCCACTGTAGGCGGGAGGGACATCGCGGTTGCAACACCTCCTGCACCAGCAAAATTGTTACAAGAGGATTTTCTCAGATGGCGTATAGCAATTTTACTTTAGACACAGTGCTGGAAGCGTTTGATTTAGAAGAGGTTGATGCCGC
>JAPPMR010000138.1:0-6134 GCA_028818995.1 Candidatus Poribacteria bacterium
AAAATTAACGTCATAGCAAAAAAACATCAAAAATATTGAAAACTGAATAACCCTGATCTGTGTGCCAGTGCCGTCGTTGAATTGTACGCGCCGCAGGTCGGTTTTTTATGCCCACCCCTCTATTACTTAGGCGGGACATCCTTCACACACCGGAACCCGCGGAAGACGCTGGTATAGTGCTGTACTCCCCAGTCACGGTAGTCGACCCGGAGGAATACCCCGTTATCGCTCCAGCAGCCGCCCCTTAAAACACGATTTTTCTTCCTGATAACTTTGAAACTCTTGATAACCTCTTCGCGCGTGCCACCTGAAAATGGATTTTCACGGACAGATTGTGCGTAGAAGTTGGGATCATATTCATCAAGACACCATTCGGAGACGTTCCCAGCCATATCGTATAGACCGTACTCGTTGGGAGGATATTGCCCAACAGCAATTGGCTCGTTGATATGCCGGAAATAGTTTGCGCGGGTAGCATCAATCGTATCGCCCCATGGATATGCTTTCCCGACGAGTCCGCCACGCGCCGCTTTTTCCCACTCTGCTTCTGTCGGTAGCCGCTTGCCTGTCCATTCTGCATAGGCCATCGCCGCGTACCAACTGACATAAATGACCGGATGGTCAGCTTTGCCTTCAGGGTAGGTATTCCCATCCCAGAGTCGGAGGTAATAACTATCGTGATATTCCGCCGCAATGTTATCTTTCTGCCACTGCGGATTTGCATCGATGAAAACCTTGTATTGCGCGTTTGTCACCTCATAGATGTCCATATAGAACGCATCTACATATACAGTATGCGCTGGACGTTCATTGGCAGCCCCTTGGTTACGACCCATTTCAAATTCACCTGCAGGTATTAGCACCATACCGTCAGGGGTATCATTGACAGGAAGAAGGCTATCCCTGGCAGAGGGAATATGTCGCGGTGTGCCGCAACCCAGCAACATAGTAAGGATTAGGAGACACACAATTCTTTTTTGGATCATTATATTAACTCCTTTCGTGTCCATTGGTTCGTGGATGCATTAACGCTGCCTATTCACAAGATAAATCCCTGCTGCCACTAACCCAGTCCCGCCCAATACATCAATCGTCAATTCATCACCTAAAAATAAGTTGCTAAACAGGACACCTGATACTGGCATTAGAAAAGAGAAGACAACTAATTTACTTGCTTTGTATTTCCTTAACACTGATGTTAGGACTAAAAAGCAGAAGCCCGTAATAATCCATCCTTGATAAAATAATCCTGCACAACTTTCCAGTGTCCATTTGATCGGTTGCCCACGTTCAAAGAGGTAGGAAAGACATAGAAAACAAGGAATACTTAAACCTAATAGCCAGACAAGAAGCCTGTGGGAGTAAATATCCTGGACGAACACTTTCGTGAGTGTAATACGGAGACCTAAGAAACACGCTGCAAGGAGGACAATCAGATCACCGATGAGGTACGTCGTAGTGATGCCGCTTTGCAGATTCGGTGCAAGCGTTACAAAGACACCGATGAAGGCGATTAGAATCCCCAATACCTTTTTAGGCGAGAGCCGATCATTTGGTAGCCAGAAATGCCCGAACAGCACTGTAAACAGCGGATAAAGCGTAAAAAAAAGGTGGATCGGGAAGCTGTTGTAAGGTGGGTGCCGACATTTAACGTGATTGTATGTCCTATGTAAAGCATCGCAATTATAAGCAACCGAGGCAGCTCCTCAAAACGCAGCCGCATCGATATCCCATAATAGAACCCTATTCCGCCAACAACGATAAGTCCTAATATACAGCGGAAAAGTGCCATTTTCAGTGGTGGAAAGCCCTGCAAACCGAGTTTAACAGAAAATGCCCCTCCACCGATAAGGGAAACGACGAATAGGACGAGCACTATAATCTTGCCAAGAGGGTCTTCGTTTCTAAATTCTTTTTCCAGCATTTTAGTCCAAAACGACCTATTCCTTCGTAGTACTATTCAAAAAACTGAAGTTCTCCATCCTTGACAACCATTATAATCTGGTCATACAGTGCGTCTCCGTCAGGATTGAAAGAGAATTTGCCTAACCTGCCCAAAATTGTGGGAAAATCTGTCGTTTGTGCAAGTGCGTCCCGAATGGCGGTCGGATCCGTTGATTGTGCCACCTTAATTGCATTGGCAAGCACATTAAGGGTTGCATACGACTGTGCCGCCCACGGTTCAGGTTGAATGCCGTATTTTGCCTGATAATTCCGAACGAAGGCTTGGTTTCCGGGAGCATCAGATATATTAGACCATCCGATAAAACCTATTGTCCCTTCGGCGGCATCGCCAGCCTGTTGGACTTCATTCATGGTTAAATCGGGAGCGATAATGTCAATACTGTCGGGAACACCTGCCTCGGATGTTTGCGCGACAATCTGTGCTATTTCTTGTGAAAGTGCGGAAATAAAGAGTGCATCAGGTTTTATTGCTATTATATTGGATAGTTGCTGAGAAAAATCTGTATCGCCGGTTTGGAAGGTTTCCATGGTTAGAATCTCGACGCCGTTTGCCTCAAGTGCTGTCTTTAGCACTTCATTACTATTTTTGGAGTAGACATCGATCTCATCATATATCGTTGCCACTTTTTTATAGCCAAGTTTCTCCTGAGTCGCCATCAAACCACTGGGAATGCTTATATTTGTGGCGAGGCTGGTGCGGAAGATAAAATCCCCGATCCCACTCAAACCTGCAGCGGAGGAGACCGAACTGAAAGCTATAACGCTGCCTTCCTGTGCAATCGGAGCAGCCGCTTTAAGGTGCGTTGATATAGCAAGTCCGACTATAGCAGATACGTCTTGATCCACCAAGTGCTGTACAGCTGCCTTCGCCCCCTCTGGCGTGCTCTGATCGTCCACAGTGATAAACCTGAGCTTTACATCACCTTGGTTGTTAATTTCTTCTCGTGCCAATTCAAAACCGCGTTGCATAGAGAACCCATAGGCCTCGGCATGTTTCCCTGTCAGTGCCACAACAACACCGATGGGAACATCTCCATTCATGATCTGATTTCCTTTGTTATCAGACGTTTTACAATTGAAAAGTCCGACAGTCAAGGCAACAATTGCTAACACATATACGAATGTGATGATTCTTTTTCGTCTCATGTTAATCTCTTTTATTTTTTTATATAAAAATTTGGAGTTTTCGGTAAAACGATATTGTCAATGGAATATGGATGCACAAACTGACAGTTTGTGCAACAAGGAGGGTTAGGAAACATCTACCGTTCGGAAATAAGACAAACCCGTTAATTTGTATTACAAAGACATCAAGAACCGAGCGTTTGCAGTTGTTTGTGAAGGTTCGCCATTTCAATTGCAGTTACAGCAGCTTCTGCCCCTTTGTTTCCGGCTTTCGTTCCTGCACGTTCAATTGCTTGTTCAATCGTATCTGTGGTAATAATTCCATAGATAATCGGGATGCCAGTATTGAGCGAAACTTGCGCGATCCCTTTGGCACTTTCACCCGCAACATAATCAAAATGTGGCGTTGCACCGCGAATAACAGCACCGATGCAGATAAGCGCATCGTATCGCTCACTTTCGGCAAGTTGTTTGGCGATACTTGGCGTTTCAAAAGCACCAGGAATCCAGACAACATCCACTTCGTCTAAGTTGCCGCCGTGGCGTTTGATTGCATCAAGTGCGCCATCTAAAAGTTTTGTCGTGATGAAACTGTTAAACCGACTTACGATGATTCCGAATTTGAGTCCACTGCTATTTAGGTCACCTTCATATATGTTTGGCATATTTATTATTCCTACAAGGAGATTCGCTTTATAATTTAACCTAAGTAGCTACTTACAAGATTTGGAGCAAGCAGCTACTGTTTTTTCCGGAAAAAACGGTGATTTCTCGCTGTTTCTGACGGTTTCTGTTATAAATCGGGGTTGAAAACCCCTCCTACAAGAGCGTCCACAAATAGGTGGCAACTTTGAGTTAATTTAGAGGAGATGTCCCAGTTTTGTACGCTTTGTTTGTAGATAACGTTGGTTAAAAGGATTCGGTGTCGTCTGCAAGGGAACTTGTTCAACGATTTCCAACCCATAACCTGATAACCCTTTGACTTTGTGTGGGTTGTTGGTCATAAGCCGCATTTTTTTTACGCCCAAATCAACGAGAATCTGTGCACCTATACCGTAATCGCGTAAATCTGGTGGAAATCCGAGACGTTCGTTCGCTTCAACAGTGTCCAAACCTTCATTGTCTTGGAGATGGTAAGCGCGAATCTTGTTTTTCAGTCCCATACCTCTACCTTCCTGACGCATATACAGCAGCACACCCCTTCCTTCTTTCTCAATGTTTTGGAGTGCGATTTGGAGTTGTTCGCCGCAATCACAACGGAGTGAACCGAAGACATCACCTGTGAGGCATTGCGAATGTACCCTCACCAATATAGGACCGCCATCGGCAATTTCACCTTTGGTCAACGCAACGTGTGTATCACTTGGCTCACCCGGCGTTGGTCCTCCGTCAACATTGCTCTCATAAGCGTGTAGTTTGAATTCTCCGTGGGCAGTCGGGATTTCTGCTGTTGAAACTTGTTTAATCAGGGTTTCGGTGCGGCGGCGATATGCGATAAGGTCAGAGATAGTGATAATTTTGAGGTCGTGGTGCTGTGCGAATTCAAGTAGTTCAGGGACACGCGCCATCGTGCCATCATCGTTGAGGACTTCACACAAAACGCCTGCTGGGTATAATCCAGCGAGTCGTGCTAAATCAACCGTTGCTTCTGTATGACCTGCGCGTCGTAGCACACCACCCGGTTTTGCTTCCAATGGGAAGATATGCCCCGGTCTCACAAAATCCGAAGGAACGGCATTTTTATCAACAAATTTCCGAATGGTATAGGATCTTTCTTGGGCAGAAATTCCTGTGGTGACTTCTTTTGCGTCAATGGTTACAGTAAACGCAGTTTGCATCTGTGCGGTGTTGTCTGTGACCATTGGGTTTAGTTGAAGTTCAGCGAGACGTTCTGAACAGGTAGGAAGGCATATTAACCCACGCCCGTATTTTGCCATAAAGTTGATGGCTTCTGGTGTCACCTTTTCCGCCGCCATAATGAGGTCACCTTCATTTTCGCGGTCAGGTTCGTCAACAACAAGAATCATCTCACCAGCTTTAATAGCGGATAATGCCTCAGGGATGGTACTAAATTCCATTTTACTTTCTCGCCTTCGGTTTTTTAACCATACCCATGTTTTTGTAAGAATTCTAAGTCTATTGTCTGCGATGGCGGTATCTGGTTTTGCATGAGCGTTTCAATGTAACGTGCCATCACATCAACTTCAATGTTCACGCTATCACCGTTTCGTTTGTCTCCAAGGGTCGTGACCTGTAATGTATGAGGAATGAGTGCTACCTCAAATTTATTATCAGATACGTCCGCAATAGTTAAACTCACACCATCAACAGCGATAGAACCTTTATAGGCGATATAGGGTTTTATTTTTGGACTTACTGTTACCTGCATAATTGAAGAAGTGCCTTCGTTTTTCCAGCCGCTGATGGTAGCAATTTCATCAACATGACCTAATACCAGATGCCCACCAATACGATCACCCAATCGGAGCGAACGTTCCAGATTGACACGTGTGCCGACCTTGCATGAACGTAAGGTAGTTCTGCGGCGGGTCTCCTCACTTATATCAACGACGAATACCCTCTGTTCAAGATCGCGTACTGTTAGGCACGGGCCATCAACCGCGATACTATCCCCTATTTTGGCATCTTCCAGCACCGTTTCTGCCGTAATTTTGACAGTTACACCGCTGGATTGTGGATATACTTCGGTAATTGTGCCAATTTCTTCAACGATACCGGTAAACATTATTTTACGAAATACCCCTCAATCAATAGGTCACAGTCGAGTTGGGTGATTGTCCGACGTTCTAATTCGGGTGCATCTGCTAAATGTTCGATCCCTTCACCGTCAAACACGCCCGGTGCGTCTTTGCCTCCGATGAATTTGGGAGCGATAAAACACATCGCTTTATCCACAACACTTGATGCTAATGCGCTTGCGTTGACTTTACCACCACCCTCTATCAAAACACTTGTTATACCGCGTGTGCCTAATGTTTCCATCAGTGTTTTGAAACAAACCTGTCCATCTTTCGCAGGTGTGA
>JAPPMR010000138.1:6144-7621 GCA_028818995.1 Candidatus Poribacteria bacterium
GTGTGATTACGACTTCTGCTCCTGCCTTTTCCAAAGTAGCAATGTTTTGATCAGGCGCTTGCGGTGTAACAGCAATAATAACGCCCGCCTCACTCTCCGAATTGAATATCTTTGCCGATGTAGGTGTTCGTCCGTATGAGTCTAAAACAATCCGCGTAGAGTCTTTTCCCTCTTTGTTCGGCAGTCTTGTCGTTAGAGCAGGATTATCGCTTGTAATAGTCCCGATACCGACAAGGATAGCGTCTACTTCATCGCGTATCTCATGCGTTTTTTGCCGTGATGCTGGAGATGTAATCCATTGGGATTCACCTGTGGATGTTGCGATTTTTCCGTCAAGACTCATTGCCATTTTCAATATCACAAAAGGGCAACCCGTTTTCACATGTTTTATATAGATTTCATTCAGTTGTTCCGCTGCTTCTGCGCACAATCCGACGTTAACTGTTATACTTGCTTCCTCTAACTGCAGAATTCCTTTTCCTGCGACTTTCGGATTTGGGTCTAAATGTGCAGCGAAAACATGCTTGATTCCCGCTTGAATGATTGCATCAGTACAAGGCGGTGTCCGTCCCCAATGACAACAAGGTTCAAGGTTTACATAGAGTGTGCC
This sequence comes from Candidatus Poribacteria bacterium, assembly GCA_028818995.1. Next base: position 6,755 of record JAPPMR010000138.1, read on the forward strand.
GCTTTTCGCTTTCTCTCCAGCTGCGCGCATTGCGTGAATTTCCGCATGCGGTTCGCCCGCTTTCTGATGATACCCTTCACCGACAATTTTTCCAGCGTTAACAATCACCGCGCCGACAAGCGGATTCGGACTTGTGCGTCCTTTCCCTTGTTGTGCCAAAGCCAGTGCGCGGTTCATAAACGCTCTGTGCGTCTCGTTCATCGCAATGTATCACCTACAATGCTGTACATATAATATTATACCACATCTTCATTGCAATTCAAAATCATTTTATCGCTATCTATTGACTTCAGGCATTCGAGCACCTCAGCATGATCCACCAAATCGAACTGATGCGACCCGATATACATATACCGAATTGTCCCGAGTTTGTCAATGAGGAAGGTCGCTGGTCTGGCAATGTTGTAAGCCTCAAAACTGAGCCAGTGGTATACACCATAACTTTTGATGACACCCCGATCTTTGTCAACTAATAGTGGATAGGTAATTCCGTTCCGCTCGGCAAAACCACGTAGCTCCCGGGGCCACTGTCCCGCAATAGCGATCGGTGTCGCGTTGTAATTTGCGTAATCATCAGAATGTTCTTGCACTGCAGCCAACTGGCGGCGGCTATTTGGTCACCATGTGCCTCTAAAAAAAGTTAAAACCACGTGTTGTTCGTCGCGATAGGATGCAAGTGAAACAGTCTGTCGCCGATGCGATGGTAGTGAAAATAAGGGCGCAGCGTCGCCTATATTGAGGATTTTGTTTTTGCGTGGCATGGGGTTATTTTCGCAGAAAAGAGGGGTTGTGTCAAGGAATGAGTGAAGATTGGGTGTGTAAAGTTTTTCGCATGAAATGATTTTGAGAATTCTTATAAAAATGGTA
>JAPPMR010000606.1 GCA_028818995.1 Candidatus Poribacteria bacterium
CTCTCCTTATTGATTTTTTACTTGCATTTTTCTGACGAATTAACGTATAATAGTAATTGTGATTGCAGAAAAATGCATACGATTTTTTCTGTTTTATGGGGTTGTTGTCGCAACCCCATTTTTATTTGCATTCTTACATAATATAGACTATAATTAACCTAATGACTAATTAGCTAGGTTAGTCATTTCTGTCGTAAATGACACAAAAACACAGAGGGTAGGTAACAATTCTTATTCTCTGTGTTTTTGTATTGTGTATTGTCAACGTTGATATATTTCATGTTAATATTATAACATATTAACAAGCAAATGTCAAGTTAAAATGCTAATAAAATCAATGATAATCAACGTTCATGGCAATTATTAAAATGATTAAAGTATATTAACATATAACAAAATGATATAATAAAAATTAACAAAATAAAATCAAATTATCACAAACGTAACGTGTCCAAAACTAATTATTGCGAAAATCTATAATCGCAATGGGGTATTTCTTGAGTTCGTGATATGCCAGCCCACGATTGTTGAAGGCATCCGCATGATCAGGCTTTCGTTTTAGCGCCTCGTCATAATCCGAAAGTGTCGCCGCATATTGTTTGAGGTGTCGGTTCGCCTCCGCACGATAAAAGTATGGATTTGCATCATCTAACCCGTGCGAGATCGCCTCCGTGAAATCTGCTATTGCTGCCGTATAGTCTTTCAACTTGAAATTTGCTCTGCCCGACCTATAAAAAAACTCGGCAGATAGATTGCCGAGTGGTTTCTGTCCCGATACATTTTTTGTCTGCTTTGCCTGATTTAGCAACGCCATCAGTGCGTTTGATGGGATAACATAGTTGCGTTCCTGCGAATTGAAGTAAACGCCTATCACTTCACCTTCGCTGTTTAGCACAGGCGCGCCACTACGCATCGGTTGAATTGCCGTTTTCAGTTCAAAATGCCCTTCCTTGTATTCACCGATGATGGCTTCCAAACTTATCTCGGCACTTCCCCTAAGATAGACGGTATCGCCTATCTTGACTGCATCACTATCGCCAAGTGGTAGCGGTGCGACATCAGATGCCGCAACGTTCAGCAATATCAACCCGTTTTTTGGGTCTACTGCCACAACACTTTCAATCACGGATTTTGTATCTTTACCGACTAATGTTGCTGTGCCTGCGGCTGCACTTTTTACTATATCGACACTCGTTGCAATCAGTGTATCGGTGATAAAAAACCCGCTCCCGAAATGGGTAGCGGTGCCGTCTGTATCTGTCATCTCTAAATGGACTGTGGCTGATGTGGCAGTTGTTGCCACGCATACCAGCAGGGACAGAATGGCGATGATATATGGGTGTGAATGTGATGTTTTTTGATGTGTCATTTGGATTATACCTTTTCTTGTGGGAGGGCTTTGTAAGCCCGATGTGCCGAATAAACTGTTAGGTATAATTTATCACACATATCAGCCTTTCGCAAGTAGGTTCGTAGGTCGGGTAGAGTTTACGAAACCCATAGGCGTCAATTTAAGCACATAATTACCAGATTATTTCTTGTGGGAGGGCTTTCTAAACCCGATTTTTATATCTTCAGTTCCGTAGGAACGCTATGTTTATAGAAAACGTAGTAATTAGCTTCTTGAGCTCCGTAGGAGCGACATATAGGGTTATACAGATACCGCCTCTACGAGGCTCAAGATTGGGTTAACTCCGTCCGCTATAAACATCCCGCCTCTACGAGGCTATACATACTCTAAAAACAGAATGAAAATCCTTAAATTGACGCCTATGTGTATGTCAGAATACGCGTATGGTATTCTGAATTGGTTAGGAAACCGCACCTACCGAGGTGTATACATGTATACGCGTATACATGTATACAAACCTCACCCTTGTTAGAGGCGTTTTTAACGCCGATAAATTACAATAATCGGGGTTAGAAACCCCTCCAACAATGTGGGAGATTCGTTTACCGCGGCACATTCGGATTTGTGGGACCGATACCGCGCGACCCCCAATCCCATTCAAATTCATCCTGCGGTGTGCGTGCGATCTCGTCATTGACCATTGTGTTCGCCAGATTGAGCCACATCCCACCTAACAGAAATTCAATATCCGCCTCAAGCAGTTCATCCGATTTCAACACCTTGAAATTACCGACACGGAACGTCCGACTCGGTTGCATAACGTTCCAAACATACTGCATCGCGGTGTCCCATCGTTGGCGTTCTCGGTCGAGCCAAATATGGGGTCGGTGTCGGTCATCAGCGTTTTGTAAGTCGCGCGGTGTCGACACGCCCCGTAGGCGGACTTTGACATATACATCAGTTGTAGCATATCCGCCTTCAATCTTTGGCACTTTTGCCTGCGGATGTGCGCGGAGCAGCAGAAAGTATTCGCGCGGTGTCAATATATCGTGCTGATACTCAATTTTTCCGTAGACCCACCCTTTTTTCGGTTCAGCAGAGGTGATCGGTTCATCGCTGCCATCGCTACTGCTGAAAATGGGGGCGTGTCCGTGAATGAATAGGGTTAGTAGGATAACAAGAATAAATAGTTTTTTCATAGGTTTTTGGCTTTCGGTGAATGTATGTTGTAGGAGCGATCTCCGAATCGCGACCCTTATTCAGTTGGGAATCGGAGTTCCCTCCTACACTGACTGCTGATGGCTGAATGAAGATTAAAAAATAAATTAGGTATTTTTCTTAGTCCCGTAGGGACGATATGTTTATAGAAAAATGTTAAGCAACTCCTCTTCAGTCCCGTAGGGACGATATGTAAAAAATATGTCGTTGACGGACACATATCGTCCCTACCAAATCAACGCTATGAATCATGGCGAATGCCATACGCGCATTCGTCTTATGGCATTCAGCGGGACTAAGGGATGAGGTCGTCCGCGCTGCTATAAACATAGCGTTCCTACGGAACTGGAGATCCCTTAAAATGTTCCGAATATGCATAATGAAAAATTACCCGAATAATAAATTAATCTTCATATAGCCATTCGCTAAAACGATAACTTCACCGCAACAAGCGTTGCCAGTTCCTTCTCGATTGTGTCGTTGAAAGTTTGTAGCCCGATGTCTGCACCGAGCTCAATGTTAACATTATCACGCAGTTCAAAACTGGTGCTGGGCGTGATAATCAACTGATGCACAGGATTATCGCCTGCACCTGCTAACTCTGGCATCGCTTTGACTGCCACATTAAATCCTTTCGGATGTTTGAGCAGCACATAAGCCAACAAGTTGAGACTATTACCTGCTTTGAAGGACAACCCACTCGGTGGCGGTTTGAGCGACTCAAGATCACGCCCATCCAGCGAATTGGGGTCATATCCCAAGTTTTCCAGATCGTCGCGAGCATTCGGCGGACCGAACTGTCCGGCATTTCGTCCGAACACACCTGCACCGCCAGTGGCGTGGAATCCTGCGACATCAAAGTCGGGGAACTCAATTGCCAGTCCGACATCTGCTTGCCGACCGAGATCACGTGTAGAATAACCTTTGAATGTGCCATCTGTGTAGAGTTTGAAGTCGAACGATTTGACGGTGATACCTGCTTCCGCGTGATATTTGCCGCGGATGATGTTGCCGCCGCCTTGTGCGATTGCGGAGATGTTACCACTCACTGTGTCCGTTTGGAACGGCGCTGCACCGAGCAGTCCCCACCCGCGCACGCCTGCGATTTCGTTGAATGTGCCTGCGATGGATACTTCGTCAACTGTTGCCGGTAGTTGTGCGTGTGCGTCTGCAGCACTGAACAACATCACACATAGCAGTGCGATGCCCCATATCATCAATCGGCATTTTTCTAAGCGTTTCATTTTTTCTCCTTTTGTATGCGCTGCCCGGTATGTTTTTGGCTGTCAGCATTCGGCTATCAGCCATCAGTTATCGTAATCTTGTTAATTGTATTATAACATAATAAAAAATTGTTTTCAACAAAAAATATAATTTCTGTGTTTTTGGTGTATACATGTATACAACTATACGTGTATACATGTATACAATCCCGCCTCTTGTTGGAGGGCTTTGTCCGCCCGATTTATTACCACAAGGTAGGTTTGGTTTCAAAGCGCGCCTCTTACATTCTGTAGGAGCGAGCTCCAGCTCGCGACCATTCGGAATATGTCGCGAGCTGGAGCTCGTAATCAACGGTATGAATGCCATTTAGGCATTCCCCGCCTACAAGAAGAGGGGCAATGAATTGCGCGCCTACAAACGCACATACCTTGATTATGAGAATAAACGAAAAAAGATGTTGACATTTTTTGCATGTTCTGATACAATAATATTGTTTAGTATTACAACTAACTATCCACTTATGGGTACCCATATACTTTCCTGGATAGTTAGTTGTAGGGGTGCCCGCTTTTTTTAATCAGTGGATACCCGATAGCAACAATCACGCTACACACTGCGCAGGTGTAGCAAACACTCAGAGGAGGTGAAAGATGTTTCGCGACATCTTTACCAATAAGTGGATCATCGGTGGTGTCCTACTGCTGATTATTATTACTTGTGGGTGTTATTTCTGGTATCAACACTCACTAACAGCCAATAGAAAAGCAGCTGCCGATGCTCAACAACTGCTACGCCAATCGGAAATAGAACGACAGGCGAAAGTGAAAAGCAGCACGGCAAAACACGCAGCCGAGAAAGCCCCTGCAGATAGCATAACACCAACTGCAGAGAAACCGAAAGCCGATGCAACTGCCACTACGGATACAAGCATCGGTGGAACACAGAAAGCCGTTACCGCAGCAATGCAGGAAACGGACAAGACAGAAGAAGTGCGCGTCTCACCGCATGGTTTTGGCCCTTATCCTGAAATACCAGAAGACTCTCCCTTTGATGAATTTCATTTTGAGGAGTCGGATACCCGGACAATGGAACTACTGGGTCGCGTTGAGATCAAAGCATGGATCAACGGTGAACGTTTTGAAGGGTCAAGTTACGATTTGGGAAGAGGGAAAGTGTATCTACATTATTCAAACACTCTCTATGTAGAATACGGTGATCCCGTAGAAGATGCAGACGGAAACGTTAGAATACCTATCACTGACGTGTTGGGTGCTGGTGATGTGCATCTCACATCAGAACAAATGAAAAACGGAGAAATACCGGGTGGCGTACGTGTTTTATCGCTGCGTGACGATGGTATAGACCCGTATGAGTACTTAGAACTACAATAACTTTCAAAGGAGATTTTTATCATGTTGAAACATTTTTACAGGTCAAGACTTTTCACGATAAGTCTACTTTTTATCGGAATGTGTCTGATTGTCTATACAGTCTCACAGGCAGCCTATTGGAATGAAACCCGCAGGACAGAACATGGTAGGGAAGGCAATGTATACGACTATGATTTAGCAGACGAAGGCGGTGCATCCGCTTATGCGTCCGTTAGCAAGAATTATGAAAATCGGACAGTTGTTCGGACGACATATCATCCGCAGAGGGACTGCCCAATTAGTTCCCAATGTGAGGGGTGTTCTGCCTGTAAGCACACCACAATCGAATTTGTCCGGCAGTGGGGGACGCAAGTTGACACATCGGCATCGGTTTCTTGTTCAGCAGAAACCAATGGACGGCGGTCAAAAGGTTCTTGGAGTCTAACAGCAAGCGAACATCAGCAGGAACAAATTGGGAATGAGGTACGGGATTCCACCTATAAGAATCATTCCAAGGGCAACTTCTATAAATTCCAAAAACCAGACGATCTCACAGGCAAGGCGTATGGATCCATCTCCCCTGCATGGGGGCGGGTCAATCATGGAACGTATATAGCAGTAACCGATCTGGTTGAATTTTAACAGCAAAATCTTATAAAACCTTCACAGGCAGGTACCCGATTTGGGTATCTGCCTTTTTCATTTTATTGAGATATAGACATAAGAGTTGCTGGCATTCTTTGCTTTCGTACATCTTCCTGCGTTTTGTACGTGCATACATGTATACACGTCTGGTCTGCGCGTTTTGTAAACACGCCTTTTTGTCAGAATCGCGGATTATCGCGGAGGACGCGGATTACACGGATTATCACATGGCATGCCAAAGTCATCCTTCACAGGATAGCGTGTATACATGTATACGCGTATACACCACTATGTATATTTCTCTTGAATACGTGTATTATCGTGGGATAGGAATAATCCGCGTTCTCCGCGTCATCCGCGATAATCCGCGATTCTGACAATAACAGAGCGATTCAAAAACGCGCAGACCGGTTTGTTTGTCGGGTGTCACTTCGCTCTACCCAACCTACAGACTACGAACTAATAAAAAATGAGAATCAACCAAAACACCGCCATAATTCAGCAAATCTTATTACCTTGTTCAGATATTGTCAGTTATTGTTCAGATATTGTATAGATCGGGTAGCACGTAGCGAAACACAATATGTATACTGATCTATATTGTACAGCCTGAACAACACTTGTACGCTATTGTGCCGGGTGTTCTCTTTTTAAAACAAAATCTCCAAGCATTCAAGGATTTGGACTGGCATATAAATTGCACAAAACATATTAGGAAATAGCGGATTATGTTTTCTGATATATACATGCATATAGGAGGATTTGTCATGAAAAAGCTCATGTTGCTGCTCACATTCACAGTTGCTGGTTGGACGCTAACTTTCAACGCATCTGCAAAGACTATCGTAACAGATGGGCTTGTGAGTTATTGGAATCTTAATCGAAGCACTATCAACGATAGAACGGTTGAGGATGTTTGGGGTGAAAACGATGCAACGATTGCGGGAGACCCGAAAGTTGTCCGTGGATATATAAGTCAAGGACTTGAATTAGACGGATTAGGGGATTATGTGAGCCTGCCAAACGCCAGCAATTTTGCAAGTCAAATGGGTCCGTATACTTTTGAAATTTGGTTTAAAACAAGCAATAAGAAAAATTGGAGTGCGATATATCATGTCAAAGAGCCACCGTGTCATAGGAATACGAGTGGTAATGGAATTCTTCTCAATGCTGCATGGGGTGGCGTGGATAGGGAAACAATTGTGACCAAAGAAGATACTATTTTTATGCAAAGAAGTAAAAAATCTGGAGATAGTGGGTGTGTTGGCGGCTCCGTTAGGTGGGATATTGGCGTTTCAGATGGTAAGTGGCACCACATCGTCTTCACATCAAGGCGACCCAATCAAGAAGAGTTGGATAAGTTAAGAAATGTCCCTTTACCTCCTCATGGAAGACATAAACCTGTAGGAGTAGGAGACTGTCTAACAAGGGAATTCTATCTTGATACGGAGCCAATTCTGGGGTCAGTTGGTTGTTCATCAGGTGACATCCGTCCCTATACCTTACCTATTTTTCTTGGTGCTGAGAACAATCAGGGTAAGGCATCAGGCTTTTTTCAAGGTGTCTTTGATGAAGTGCGGATTTACGATCGGGCACTTACAGAAGAAGAAGTGATCCGCAACTATGAATCGGGTATCGGTCTCAGTGTTGAACCTATTCAGAAGTTGTCAACAGTCTGGGGGGCTCTGAAGGCAAAACCGTAGCTGCAATTTCAACTTATCATTTCAGTTTTCCATAGGCACGGTATGTGCGTTTTGATGAAGATTAATTTATTAATTCGGTAATTTTTCATTATGCATATTCGGAGCATTT
>JAPPMR010000293.1 GCA_028818995.1 Candidatus Poribacteria bacterium
CGCATGCAGGTTCCAAAGACCTGTGCCTTACCGCTTGGCCACCGCCCTTCAATTATTGAATACGCACACCAACAGGATTGGTTACTGTGGTTGTGCAAAAACTGACGTTGTTTTTAAAGAGTGATTCGCATCGGCGTGCTGTAGAGATGTTCTCCATCAAAGCGAACATCGTCGCACCACTCCCCGACATCAACGCGCCATAACATCCTGTTTGTGTAGACAACTGTGTTTTTAGCGTGGCTAATTCGGGATATTTGGAAAAAACCGGTACTTCAAGAAGATTGGACAGGTTCTTGCCAACACCGACTACATCGTCTTTCTTAATACAAGTCTGTATAATTATACTTTCTTTTTTCTGCTTTGTCAAGGTAATGTCTAAATTTTTGAATATGTCGGGGGTTGAAATTGCGATGCCAGGGTTGATCAGGACAAGTGGGACATCAGATAACGCTGGGAGTGGGGTTAAAATGTCGCCTATACCGGTGCCGAAAGCAGCGCCGCCATGCAAGCAGAATGGTACATCCGCCCCTAATTGCGCGCCGATTTTCATTAACACATTTTCTGATAACTCTAACGCGAAGAGTTCATTTAGACCGTAAAGGACAGCCGCTGCGTTAGCACTACCGCCTGCTAATCCTGCTGCAACAGGAATCTGCTTGTGAATCTGTATCTCAAGCCCACCGAATCCGCCAACTACATCGCTGAGAGATTGCGCGGCACGGTAGGCGAGATTTCTGGAATCGGATGGCACATCGGGATGTTCACATTTTATCGTAATTTCTGTCTTTGTTCGTTCGCGAAGAATAACCTCATCATGCAGATCGATTGAATGAAAAACCGTTTCAAGGTTATGATAACCATCCTCTCGTTTGCCGACAACATTCAGATAGAGATTGATCTTGGCATGGGCGCGAACCCGTAATGTTTTGGGTTTGTTCATTCAGAAACATCTGGCTCCTCAAGTTCCGAGAACGGCATAACTTTCATACCTTCAGTCAAATGCGGTTCAAAATCAAATCTACTATCAGGGATTTTAACATTCAGTTGAACTTGTGCCATTTTTACAACAACTCGTGTCTGTTCAAGTGGACGTTCAATTTCAACCTTGTGAGGTCTCAGGATGCCGTCGACTTCGCGATAGTCTGAAAAAACGACACTTTGTTGCAACACCTCGTCTTTGTCATTGATACGCCACTCAGTGACACGTGGTTCACCGTCTTGAACAAGAACGGTGATAGTCTCTGTGTGTCCCGCTTCAACACCGGGGCGGGAAATGAAGGATATTGGTGCAAAACCCGTGATTTTTAACTTCTCGGTGCGCCCGTCAAGGAATGGATTGGCAAAGATTGCACTTAACACATCTGAAATACGTAGATCAATACCGAAGATTATTTTCAAGATGCCATCAGATAACTCACCTAAATATGCTTCTTGTTCATCAACGAGTACGAGCAGAAATTTGTTTTGTTTTGCAATTGCAACACCTTTTGTATCGTTGAAACCGCCTAAAGCTTGTATATGTAGGAGTTCACCGTCCTCAGATTTCTTATACCATAGTAATTCGCGTAGTTCTTCCGGAGCACGACCATTTTCCTGAATCGTCACCATCATCTTAGTAGTCTTTAGGGATTCAGTTAAATCATATCTCGCTTTGAGTGTTTCTAAGTGTGGAGAAAATTCCGACATTTCCACAAGAGGGAGGTCAATGTTAGAGGTTTTAGGTGCACAGCCTATAATCATTATCAACACTGATAGAAACAGAGGAAAACTGGTAATCAGCCGATTTCTCATTTAGAAAACCTCTGACATCGATTTCTCAACGATATTAACCGCTTCCTCAACATGACCAGCATTGATATTAAGTGGTGGTAAGAATCGGAGCACATAGTCGTTGGTGCAGATCGTGACTAATCCATTTTCAATACATTTGGCTGCGAGCGGTTTTGCATCCGCTTCTAAAACAAGACCTCTGAGCAACCCTTTGCCGCGGACCTCTTTAATCGGGTACTTGCCTTTGAGTTCCATCAATCCACCTGCGAGATAGTTCCCCATTTTTACGGCATTTACAGCGAGATTTTCTTCAAAGATAGTTTCTATTGTTGCAACGGCTGCAGCAGAGGATAAGAAATTACCACCGAACGTTGCTGCGTGGGTGCCGGGGACAAAACTTTCTGCTACTTGTTGTTTTGCTAACATTGCTCCAATTGGGACACCGCTACCGAGTGCCTTTGCCATTGTGATTACATCTGGCACAACACCATAACTCTGATAGCCGAAAAACGTTCCTAATCTACCCATCGCTGTTTGTACTTCGTCAAAGATAAGTAGCAGATTATGTTTGTCGCAGAGTTCTCGTAATCCTTGCAGATAACCATCGCTTGGGATATTCACACCGCCTTCGGACTGAATTGGCTCTACTAAAATGGCACAAGTTTTTTCACTGATAGCGGCTTCGGTCGCATCCAAATCGTCAAATGGCACATATTTGAATCCCTCAAGCATCGGTTCAAATCCGACGTGATATTTCGTCTGTGCTGTAGCAGTAATCGTTGCCATTGTTCTGCCATGAAACGAATTGTCCATCGTAATGATTTCATAAGCGTCTGTTCTACCGCTGTCTTTGGCAAATTTTCGTGATATTTTAATCGCTGCTTCGTTTGCCTCCGCACCACTATTACAGAAGAAACACTGGTCCATATCCGAATTTTCAATCAGAAGTTTCGCTAATTCTGCTTGTGGTTTTATGTAATATAGATTAGAGGTATGTAGCACTTCTCCTGCTTGTTCTTGGATTGCAGAGACTACCTTCGGGTGGGCATGTCCTAATCCGTTGACAGCTAAACCTCCTAAAAAATCGAGATATTTTTTGCCATCTGCGTCCCATAGGTAGGGTCCTTCGCCCTTGACGAATGCGAGACTTCTGTCACCATAAGTGTTAATAATATATTTTGTTGCCATCGCTTTAATTTCTGCTATTGTCATAAATTTTCTCCTTGTTTTTTTCTGGTAATTGTGATTTGAAACTTTACCTGATGTCTTCTCTATAGAAAAGTCTGTTATTAATATCTCTGTCCAAGTGGTTATTTCGAACACTATAGTGTTAGGTTTCGCGTGTGGACAACCCAGCCATAAAATACATTAACCAATGATCACCTTTCTAAATGTAAGTGATACCCGACGCTGACGTGGATATTTGACACCATCCCAAACATCCGATTTTCTGGCGGGAATACTGTGTAACCACTCAGATCTTGCTTCACCATTCAGCACAATAAGACTTCTTGGAGCAAGCCAGACCGGTATCTTTTTTCCCTTATCATCTCTTTTTGTGAAATCCATAACACAACTTGACTCTAAACTTAAAGAAACAATTGTATCCTCAAAGCAAGGTTCACAATCAATATGTGCAGAAATTCCTTGTCCAGATTCGTATTCATTGACGATCACTTGATCAGCAATTTTTGACATGTAACCTTCTTGATACAACTTTTCGCTAAGCACTCTCAGCCATTCTGGCAGCTCGTCAACATACATACTCATATCCACTTTCCGCGCCTTGTAGTCGTACTTAAAACCATAATGCTGAACGCGACGCTTTAGGTCTTTGAGCCAAAGTCCTTTGTTTACATGTGCTAATAATTCATCCTGTTTGTCCGCAGTGATATAGTTTTCTATATACTTCAATCCTTGGATTGCCTTAATCAATATCTTATTCTTCCGTTTAGGTTCCAGTTTTGATGTTTGTTGATCTTCAAACGGTAATGGCAATTGTCTTGCTTGCATGTCATGACTCCATAAAATGGTTACCAATTATATAGTATATCATACCTGACATTAATCTCTTGACTCATTCTACCCGTCATTAAAACTTCATATCTATAACTAACATTTTCCCCCTGTGTTACAAAATTTTGTATGGGAAAATAACTATAATTCAACACCTCATTTTGAAGTTTCGACCAATGTATATGTGCATTCGCTAACTTTGAAGGATTTTGATATAACATGCATATTTTATTCTTGTTAGAAGCTTGTACTGCATTGTGAATCGAATCAATAAAATTTCGGATGTCCCCAATGAATGTTATTGGGGCAAGGACATAGCAAAAGTTAAATACAATCACTGTATCGGAAGGAGTATCCCTCTGCATAGCACTTAATAACTCAGGAACTATTTTGTAATTTTGACTTAAAGTAATATTCTCGAAATATGGAATACTATTACCAATAGGACTATTTTTATTTATTTCCGATGCCTTAGTAAGCATGTTTTGTGAGATATCAACACCTATATAAGTAATGTTACGTTGACCCATGGCATTCCAAAACGCAATACCCGAAGTTAAAGGACCACATCCATAGTCTACAAAAAATATGTGATTGCTTTCTGATGCTTGTTTATGTTGCATAATATATTTGCTATATATGTGGTAACTTCCAGTAAGGTGCATAGACATGTAATCGGCACAGTAAAATAGCACTTTCTCTCTTGGAGAAAAAACCCCGAAATGCTCATCAACGGATTGAATATCAAAGTTGGTACTTCCTCTTTCCAAAATATTCTCTTGGAGAGAATTTATTGTATTGTAATCAGGGTATGGTTGTTGATGATACAGTCTTACTACGTCCGGCTTCGCGTCTCTAAATGGTTGAACAATCTGCAACTTTAATAATTCTCGGAGGTTGTCGCTGGGTCTATAATAATTATCATCGTAACAGTGTATATAGGACATGTATTGAGTGCCTTTAGTATATTAAATGGACTGGTAAATGTCTATATATAAGCTTACCATGTATCATTACCAATTTGTATAGGAACCATCTTCGCGTTGATAACCGTGAGGAGGTCCGTATTCTTGCGTTGACACGTTAGTGAATGCTTCCTCGTTGAATTCAATTCCGAGACCAGGGGATTCAGGAGGCAAGAGATAACCCGATTCAAATGGTACTTGCACCGGAAATTCATCGGTCAGTGAAGACATTGGAGCACGTGGAAGTTCCTGCACACCAACAAGCGATGATGCTAAACAGAGATGCAGACATGCTGCAGTGGAAACAGGACCGAGTGGGTTGTGTGGTGCCAGATGGATGTAATGTGTTTCGCACCAGCCAGCAATCTTACGTGCTTCTGTCAATCCCCCAGCGATACAGAGGTCAACGCGGCAGTAATCTATCAGGTCTTCTTCTATGACTTCACGGAATGTCCATTTGCTATCAAATTGTTCACCAACGGCAATCGGGACAGAGGTTTGTTGACGTAGTCGTTTGAGACTCGCTGGGTTTTCGCTTCGCAGTGGGTCTTCAATGAAGAATGGATTGTAAGGTTCGACCTTTTTACAGAATTCGAGGCTATCCGCAGGGTCAAGACGGGTATGCACATCAAAAAGTATATTAAGGTCATCACCCAATGCTTCGCGGACTGCTCGCACCTCTTCTATTCCGAACTGCACAGCACGTCTTGGTTCAAACGCACCTGTACCAGTCCTATCAGCCAAACTCAATCGTACAAATTTCCATCCCGCTTCGTATGTTTGTCGACAACTTTCAACGAGTGCGTCAAGAGTCCCACCACCGTTATGCGGATAGCAGACGACCTTGTCTCTCGTACGTCCTCCCAGAAGTTCATAAACAGGAACGTTTAGTGCTTTTCCCTTGATGTCCCACAAGGCAATATCTACAGCACTGACAGCAGCGGATTGAACGACTCCGCCTGGGAAAAATCCACCGCGAAACATGACTTGCCACAGATGTTCAATCTGAAACGGATTAGCACCGATGAGAAAGGGTTCAAACGAGCGAACAACTTCAGCTAACGCGAGGGCGCGGCGTCTTATGCCGCCTTCGCCGACACCGTATATTCCTGCATCGGTTTCTACTTTGACAAAGAAATGTCCTGATGCTGAAACGAACGATTTGACATTGGTAATTTTCATAAATACCTCATAATGTAGGCGGACAAGCGATTGTAAGGAATGAAATCAAAGTGTGATTACACCGCATCTAAAGTTGGCGTATTGTCCTGACAATAAACTGGTCGGAAGAGCGTTTTACGTTTGAACGGCATCTCTTCAAGGTGTTTCGGGTGCGGTTCCCATCTGTGCCATTTGTTACCGACGGTATTATAGCAGCTGAAAATAGCGACGCGGTCATGTGTGTCATCTGTCCATTTTGCGCCAGTATGTGTAATCGCCTCTGTGAAAACCAGCATTGAACCAGCGGGACAACTATAATCCTCCCATAATGGCGAATTTCGGTCTTCAGTTGATTGTGGGGCAGGAAACGCACCTTTGTGACTTCCTGTTAGGAACATTGTTCCGCCGCCGCGTTCTTTGACGGGGTTGAGTTCCCACACAACGCGTGTCAAACCGCTGTGTGCTTTATCGTGGTGCAAGTGATATGTGTGTGAATTGCCCGGGAAGTTGAGCATGCCACGTCCACCGTGTGGTCGGAAGTTATCGTGTCCGTTTCCGCGAATTGTAAGGAATGAATTTTCTAATCGGAACCCGTAGCAGTTCTCGTTTGCATACCCGGATGTTAAAAATTCGTTCATGTAGCCGAACACAACTGGATGGTCGGTTAACGCCTCTAAGGGACCACCGATTGATGAACGATGATGTTCTGGAATTGACTCTTTATCCTGTTGAAGTTGATAACAGAACTCGCGCATCTCTTTAACTTCTGTTTCACTTAACACACCGGGAAACAGTAGCCATCCGCGTGTATCAAAGAGAAAACGTTGTTCCTCTGTGAGTGGTATTGGCGGTAAATTGTCAGCATTCGTTGTAGGATTTGGCATAAGATTCTCTCGCTATAACATTACACCTCATAAGGTGAATTTCTTTTATTTTTCGTATCAATCGACGCGTTTACAAAACGCGCCTACCAGCAGATTTCAATTTATCTCATCCCTTTTGTTTTCTTATCCGTATAGCCGTTCAGTTTCTTGTGATAACCATGTGCCGTAATCGCGCGGCATCTCTTTAGGTGTGCCGAGTCCGTTTTCGTCGCGCCATCGCAATAGAGGATGTTCCCGATTTTTCTGGGGAAGTTCTACTCGCGTTCCATAAATTGAAGACTCAAATATACCCATTAATATCTCCATCACATGACGTCCCTCTTCACCGCTGCATTCATGTTCACGGTTTTCGTCGAGAGCATTTACATATTCGTCAACAATACCGTAATCATCGGCATCTGCGCCTTTGTTTTTGTCAAAATGCTCAGGAAAGATTGCTTCCAATTTTTCCCATCGGTCATGTGTGCCATCAGGCACAAAGTGTGGTGTTGGTAACCACCACGCCCCTTTCAATTCAGACCAGAATAATCTGCCTTCACTGCCGTAGAGTTCTAAAACGTACGCGTCACTATCTACTTTTGGAAAGCGTTGTTGAATTAGTGTCCCTGTAACATTTCCATCAAATTGAAGTGTCGAAGTTGTATACTCGGCTACGACTGTTCCCATACCTGCGGGTGAAGGAAGTACATCCTCTGGTTTAAGCTCGCGTCCACCTGCTGTTGCCTGGGTCACGACGCTGCGACAATGTCCACCGAAACGGAGCATATTGTTGACAACATGCGTGCCAATATTCATCAATCCGTAGCCAGCGTAATATCCC
>JAPPMR010000516.1 GCA_028818995.1 Candidatus Poribacteria bacterium
TTTGAGGCACAATTGGATGATTCTGAATTAGAAAATCGACAATTGAATGCCTCTGATTATTCTTGACAATGTATAGCAAAAATAGTATACTTAATCAAATAAGGTAGATTCAGTATTTTGAAAGGATTATGGGCGTTTCTTGCTCATATTGATCGTATGAACCTCGGACTTACAGACAAAATTGCAGTTGTAGGCGCGTCAAGCAAAGGACTTGGAAAAGCAATCGCACTCGGTTTAGCAAAAGAAGGCGCAAAAGTAACCATCTGCGCGAGAAACAGTGATACATTAGAGGCAACAGCGGAGGAAATTCGTGACCAAACAGGCTCTGAAGTGTTGGCAGTGCCGACAGATGTTAGTCAACCAGAGCAGGTCGAATCTCTGATAAGTAAGGCAATATCGCATTTTGGCGGTATTGATATTTTAGTTAACAATGCCGGTGGACCCAGAGCCGGACGATTTGATGACCTATCAGCAGAAGATTATCTGGACGCTGTGCATCTGAATCTGATGAGCACTATTAACCTATGTCGTGCAGTTGTTCCCACGATGCGAGCACGCGGTGGTGGACGAATTATCAATCTAACATCTGTTTCTGTCAAACAACCTGTGGACGGACTGATGTTGTCAAACATGGCGCGAACAGGTGTGATCGGGTTTGCCAAAACCCTTGCCACAGAACTTGCGCCCGACAAAATATTGGTCAATAACGTATGTCCCGGGATAATCTTTACAGATCGGATAAAGCAATTAGCAACAGTACGTGCTGAAGAAGCAGGCATCTCGTTTGATGCTGCGCTTGAAAAAATGACAGCGGATATCCCTCTCGGTAGAATTGGGGATCCAGAAGAATTCGCCAACTTAGTTGTTTTCCTCGCCTCTGAACGGGCAAGTTATATAACTGGGGCAACAATTCAAGCAGATGGAGGCATGGTAAAATCCTTGCTCTAATCGCATGTGATAATCAAAGGCAGAGACTTCAGATATTTTGATTTCTCTTTACTGATTGCTGATAACTGACTGCCGATAGCCATTAAATAATGCACAATGTTAGTATCTGTTATCATCCCTGCGTATAATGAAGAGAAAACTATCCGACAGGTACTTGAAACTGTGCAAGCACTGCCACTTGAAAAACAGATTATAGTTGTAAATGACGGATCAACTGATGAAACTTATAGTATCCTTGAGGAATTCCGTAGCGACAAGAGTTTAACTATTGTCCATTGCCAAGAGAACCGTGGTAAAGGGTCAGCGATTCGGAGTGGAATTTCGTCCGTTGAAGGAGAAGTTGTCGTAATACAAGATGCAGATATGGAACTTTCCCCAAATGACATTTTGCCACTGGTTGAACCGTTGAAAAACGAAAAAGCTGAAGTTGTTTACGGTTCGCGTTTCCTAAATGGTAGAGGGAATGCAAGTATCCATAATTTTATAGCAAATCGAGTACTCGCTATTTACACAAATCTTCTTTACGGATGCCGAATCACGGATGAATCTACTGGGTATAAAGCATTTTCAACTGATTTATTAAAGGACTTGAATTTGACTTGTGAAGGTTTTGAATTTTGCCCCGAAGTCACAGCAAAGATTTTGCGTGCAGGCTATCAGATCCATGAAGTACCAGTTTCCTATTTCCCTCGGACAAAAAAAGAAGGCAAAAAACTTCGTTTCTGGTCAGATGGATTGTTTGCAGCATGGACGCTCTTAAAATATAGGTTTATTTCAAAGACAAAGATTTTCAATAACACATGACATAGTGAATTGTGTTAATCCCAACATCTGGAGGTTAAATCATATATAATGTACAAAAAGATTGTTTATTTTTCACTCGTCGTATTGCTTATGGGTGGTGTGTCGCTTTCGGTATTTGCCCACGACGAAGAGTCTACTTTGCTGGAAGATGTCAATAATGATGGCACCGTAAACATCCAAGACCTTGTGTTGGTTGCCAATTCAATTGGACAACCGGGGGACCGGAACGCTGAACAGAACCCTGATGTCAATCGTGATAGTACTGTGAATGTGCTTGATCTTGTTCGCGTTGCTAACAGTTTTGGGAAAACTGAACAAGAAGATAACTCAACCTATCATGAGATTCAGGATAATATATTTGATAAGAGTTGTGCTAACAGTGCTTGCCACGCGTCTCCTTCAAATTCTGCTAATTTGAATCTCACCTACGGTCAGTCCTATCATGATTTGGTCAATAAAATCCCACGCAACGGTGCAGCGGCAGCTATGGGGATGAAACTTATTGATCCCGGCAACCCAGATAATAGTTTCCTTTTAAAAAAGTTAATGGAACCAGAAGCACCAGAATTCGGAAGGCGCATGCCTTTTGGTATGGGACCCGTTCACAAAGGAAAGATAGATGCAATCCGCACATGGATAGCCGCAGGAGCACCACAACAAGGAAAAGTGGCAGGTGTTGGGGACCTTGGCGTACTCCGTGATCCCGAAGAGATATTTAATCCGCCCGCACCACCAGCACCTGGAGAAGGGTATCAACTTCGTCTACCACCTTTTAAAATTGAGCCAGGTACCGAACGTGAGGTTTACTACGCAACACAGATAAAGGATGAAAATGGAGAACCGATAGAAGGGGATATCTATATTAACAGAGTTGAGATATTCTATCCATCTGGAAGCCATCACTTCATCTTGTACCGACTCACAGAGGAAGGTGTGGCAAATGGTGTTCAATATAGGGGTATAGACCCCAGCATAAGCGTTAATCCGGAAGATCAATTCCGAGAACTTGACCCGGAAAATCCGGACGTGCTTGGACATTTCGGAGTAGATAGGCTGTTCGTTGTTGGAACACAGACCGATGATACGGTATTTCAGTTTCCCGAAGGTGTTGGTTTACGACTACCCGGTGATACTGTTTACGATCTGAATTCGCATTACATTAATCTTCTCGGTGATGAAACCTTAATTGGTGAAACTTATGTTAATATTTACACAATTCCAGAAGAAGATGTAAAGTACGAAGCTGTAGAGATTTTTGTTTCTAACCGGGGGATAAATGTGCCACCCGGATTAACGCGCGTAACAAAATTAACTTGGTACGTTGAAGATGAATTGAAAGCACGCGGACACGACCCGGATACCGAGTTGTCTGTTTTCTTGCTCACATCTCACATGCATCGGCACGGTGAATTGTTCGAGATTTTCCAGAATTCGACAGGCAAATTGCTCCATCGCAGTATCGCTTATGATGATGCTCCTATTGACCTCTTTGATCCAGTACTTGTCTTAGGTCCGGACGACGCTCTTAGATTCCTGTGCACGCATTATAACTACGATAAAAATGTGCCTCTCCAATTTGGGCTAACATCCGAAGATGAGATGTGTATTATCTTTGGTTATTATTATATTCCTGTGGAAAAAGCAGGAGAGATAATTCAATAGTGTCCTTGCATTGGACTGAACGTTAACCATTTTTTACACCTCTATAGTTCCCCGTGCCTATGCTGTAGGTGCGGGGAATCCTATGTAGAAACAGCATGACTATCACTCCTACAACAAAAGAAAACTTCTTGGAATCTTTAAAGCATCGTGTGTTGGTGTGTGACGGTGCCATCGGAACAGAACTGCGGAAACGTATTCCAGCAAATCTGCCTTGTGTAGACGCATGTAATATTTCTGATGAACACGCTGAGAAAGTTGTGGAAACTCATCACGCTTACGCTCATGCAGGCGCTGATGTTATCCAGACGAATACCTATCAGGCAAATAGAGAGGCGTTGGCAATACACGGGTTAGCCGATCAGGTTGAAGAGATTAACCGCGCAGGCGTAAGATTAGCACGTCAGGGAGCGAGTAAGTCATGCTATATTGCAGGATCGGTCGGTCCAATTCCGTTTAATACAGATGATACAACTGAATCAAGCAGTGAGCCGCCAACTAAACAAGTACGTCTGCTTTTCAAGGAGCAGATGGACGCGCTTGCAGATGAAGGTGCTGATCTGCTGTTATTAGAGACGTTTGTATCTTCTAAACAAGCAGAGATTGCCACGAAGCAGGCTCTTACCTACGATATACCGGTCATTGTAGAAATAAGCGGTATTTCAGGAGGAACTGTTGGAACGGGTGTGGATGTCCGCGTCTTCGCTCAAGAATTGGAACAACTCGGTGCAAATGCCGTTGGTATCAATTGTAGGGGGCCACATGACCTTGTTCAAGCAATGGAACTCCTTGCACCTGTCATTAGAGTGCCGCTTGTTGTGCAACCCAACGCAGGAAATCCAAGGGTGGAACAGGGTGAGATTGCTGTCTCATATACCGTCGGCGCGGATGTTTTCAGTGATTATGTCCATAAATTGATTAATCTTGGCGCGAACATGATTGGGGGTTGTTGCGGGACGACCCCAGAGTACACCGCCAAAATTCGACAAGCAGTTGCAGGTAGAAAACCTGTTAAGCGACATCCTCGTATCTTTGTTCTGCCGAAACGTTCACCGACATATAAATCACACAGAGAAAACCCAGTGCAGCAAGTCTTTGAAACCCGCGAACGTATTGTAAGCGTTGAAGCACGGGCAAATACCTTTCCACAACTGCGAGCGTTATTGAAGGAAGCTAAGGTTTTGGCTGCTATTGGTGTTGATCTATTTGATGTCACCGACAATTCTGGTGCTGCAGTGAATATCGGAGCAGTCGGAACAGCATTTCGATTACAGCAAGCAACCCATATCCCGACACTTATTCATTGGACAACGCGATCCCGCAATCTTATTAGTATGCAATCACATCTGTTAGAGGCAGAAGCGTTAGGGATTCGAGGCATAGTTGCACTGTCTGGTGACCATCCCAAAGCCGGTCCGTACGAAGCAGCAAGCCTTGTACCAGATGTACGCGGTGCCGTCCAACTTATGAAACTCATCTCTCGGCTAAATCAGGGTGAACTTGCTGATGGCACATCAATAGGAGATCCGTGTGGTTTCTACTATGGCGGTGGATTCACAATAGCAGAGAATCTGGATCCTCACGTTAAGCACTTGACAAATAAGGTGCAAGAAGGTGCGAAGTTCGCCTATACGCAACCTGTATGGACTTTTGAAGACATAGCACGGGCACAAGAAGCAACTGCACATCTCGGCATAAAAACCCTTTACGGTATCCTCCCACTTACAAGTTACCGCAGCGCATCCTATCTTCGCGATAATTTGGGTCTTTACATTCCGGAATTTATCGTAGACAAATTCCGGGACCTTGGAGACACAGCAGGCAATGAACTCGGCATGCAATTAACTCTTGACCTTGTTCGCGAAATCCGCAATCAGGATACAATCGAAATTGATGGAATTTATCTTATCCCGCCTGCCCGTCTAAATTGGAAGAATAGGCGCGGTGTCATCTCAGAGATCGTTAAAGCCTACCGTTAGCGGATTATCCCAAATCCCGTAAACATATTATGAATACTCAGGGAAGTCCAATTTCATCCACACGCATCACGGGACGTTCGCTTCTGTTGGGCGTTTTACTCATTCCTATAAATGTGTATTGGATGACGATAGTTGAGGTCAAGTATTATTCTCTTGACGGTTCATGCCTTCCCTTATTTATCCAACCTGTTTTCATAATGTTTGTGTGTGTCGCTGCAAACTTTATATTGAGACGTATTTCACCGCAACAGATGTTACAACAGGGAGAGTTGCTTACTGTTTACATCATGGTTGCGATCTCCTGCACGTTTGCTGGTCACGACACGATGCAGAATATGTTTGGGAGTATCGCGCACCCCTTCCGATTTGCGACAGAAGAAAATGAATGGCAGACGCTCTTTTTTCGGTATCTGCCTTCGTGGCTGACAATTTCTGATCCCCAAAGCTTACAAGGATTTTATGAAGGAGAATCCAGTTTTTATACCAACCACAACTTCACTGTGTGGCTGAAACCCCTTCTGTTTTGGGGACTCTTTTTCCTTATCATGATGTTTATGATGCTTTGCATCAACACACTTGTTCGGAAGCGATGGGCAGAGCAGGAGAAGTTGGCATATCCGATTATACAACTACCGCTACGACTCTCGGAAGAGGGTGGCACTCGCTTGCTGAAAAATCGGATGATGTGGGCAGGTTTTAGCATCGCAGTAGTCATTGGCGTAATTAACGGTGTTCATTACCTGTTTCCGCAGTTTCCAGAGATACCTTATATAAAACGGACAGCTGTGTTTCAAAATATCTTCACGGAACGCCCCTGGAGTGCAATCCGTGGGACGCGTATCTCTGTCTATCCATTTGCAGTTGGATTAGCATTTTTCCTGCCACTTGATCTATCGTTTTCGTGTTGGTTTTTCTTTGTAGTGCGGTTAGCAGAATATGTTATCGCAGCGGCACTTGGTACGCGCTATTTTCCTGCACTGAACGAACAGGCTTACGGGGCATGGGTTGCGCTTTTCCTACTTGCCATTTGGGTCACACGTCGTCATTTAACAGAGGTATTGAAAAAAGCTGTCGGCTTTAAATCACACTTAGACGATTCAGATGAACCGATGCCTTATCGCGCTGCCTTGTTAGGTATTATCGGATCACTTATCGCTCTCGGAATTTTCGCGAACATAGCAGGGATGGCGTTATGGATTGCGGGTATTTTCTTTGGAATTTATTTCCTACTCTCTTTTGCGATAACACGTGTACGTGCTGAACTCGGCACACCACATGAAATTTACTTTGTCAACCCGCACGATATGTTAGCAATGGTAGGCGGGACTCGGCAGTTTGACACAAGCAGTCTCACGATTATGTCGCTATTCTATTGGTTCAATCGTGGTTACCGAAATCACCCAATGCCGAATCAAATAGAAGCGTTTAAGTTGGCGGAATCGACTGGGATGGGAAACCGCCGTCTATGGGTAGCAATGTTAATTGCAATCGTGATAGGGATTTTAGCAACTTTTTGGGCAAATCTTGACATCACCTTTCGGAACGGTGCAGTTGCAAAGGCAGGTGGATTCAAGGGATGGGTTGGCAGAGAGTCGTTTGGTCGGCTTCAACGGTGGTTACATAATCCCTCTGAACCGAATCTAATCGGTATCGGATTTATGGGTATCGGGGCACTTTTAACGTTTGTGATGATGTATATGCGTATGCATTTCCTGTGGTGGCCCTTCCATCCAGCAGGTTACGCGCTTGCCATCAGTTTTGCGATGGATTATTTTTGGTTTGCTTTCTTCGTGGCGTGGTTTCTGAAATACATGATTTTACGGCACGGTGGTTTGAGATTACATCGACGGGTGGCACCACTCTTTTTAGGATTAATTTTAGGTGATTATGTAATTGGAAGTACGTGGGCAATTATTGGACCGCTATCTGGATTACGCACTTATAAAATTTTTATCTGATAAGTTTTTATAACACCATTGACGAATATTCTTACACCTAACTTGACTCGCAAAGATGTTTTATGATAACCTGTAAAGCATAATAGAGAGCAGCAACGCGAATAAAATGTTATTGAACTAATCGTAGAAGAGCATAAACCTCAAATGTTTATTTCAATGGAAATTTAAGGAGCTGCGACGTTATGAAAATTACAAACATAGAATACCGTACCGTTTCCATCCCGTTTATTCCAGCGAT
>JAPPMR010000165.1:0-7292 GCA_028818995.1 Candidatus Poribacteria bacterium
GTTCATACCCATCTCAATGCGGAGACATACCACAGCATCGGGGAAACCGAATTCCAACTGATGAAACCCACAGGACGTCTGATTAACTGCGCTCGCGGCGGTATAATTGACGAAAATGCACTCTATCACGCGCTAAAAGATGGACAGATAGCGGGTGCTGCGCTTGATGTGTTTGAAGATGAACCCGCAACGGATAGTCCACTGCTTGAATTGGATAATTTTCTCGCGCTCCCACACCTCGGTGCATCAACGACCGAAGCCCAAGAACATGTTGCTATTGAAGTGGCACAACAGGTAATCAACGCCCTACGAGGCAAACCCGTTGCCAATGCTGTAAATCAACCCAAAATTGATCCAAGAATGTTTGACATCTTGGGTCCCTACCTTCAACTTGCTGAAAAGATTGGAAGTTTCCACTCCCAAATTGTTGAAGGGCAAATCTCGGCAATGAAAATTCATTATAGCGGCACCCTTTTTCAGAAAGAAGATGTAACACCTATCACCGTCGCTTTGCAGAAAGGGTTATTATCTCCAGTGCTGACAGAGGTTAATTATGTGAACGCACCTTTTTTAATCAAGCAGCGCGGCATTTCGGTGACTGAGACCAAGAGCGACTCACAGGCAGACTTTGCGAACTTGATGACTGTGACTGTCACCACAGATAGAGGCGATACGGTACTTGCTGGGACAACTTTTGGACGCAAAGATATCCGCATCGTCCGCGTCAACCAACTTCACCTGAACGCTACGCCAGAGGGATACATTCTTCTTATTTACAACAGCGATCAACCGGGGATGATCGGACTAATCGGCACAATTTTAGGTGAGCATGACATCAACATCGCGGATATGACGGTCGGACGTTCACGCATCGGAGAAGTTGCACTGACACTTATTAATGTGGATAGTTTGGTGCCACGGAACGTTATAAAAACCATTGCAGCGCAAAAGAAGATTGATTTTGTTAAGCAGGTTATTCTATAGTGGGATAGGGTTATTTAGTTTTAAGAATTATCGGTTAATAGGTTTTACTGAGAGTTTATCTTGTAGGTCGGGTAGAGCGCAGCGAAACCCGACATGATCGCACTGTCATACTAAGATTGTCGGTTTCGCTTGCGACACCCATAGGCATCAATTTAGGGATAAATCCTCTGTGGCAGTGTCTTCAGTCTCGTAGGGACGATATGTTTATAGAATTATGTTCAACTAACCTCTTTAGTCCCATAGGGACGCAATGTTTATGGACTTGTCATTGGTATCCACATATCGTTCCTACGGAACTCAAGTGGGTGGTGAAAACGTTTCTCTATAAACATATCGTCCCTATGGGACTAAATATGGGACAGTCTCAATGATAATGGGTATTGAACCACGTTCAAAAAATGCAATCGTTTTCTTAAATTGACGGCTATGGGTTTCGTAAACTCTACCCGACCTACGAACTGTGGAAAGAATTGCACACCGTAAGGGAGTTTTAGTTTGGATGTAAAACAGATATGTTTGTTTATCAACGATGAGATACCGAAGGAAAAGTTATTTTCCAGCGAGAAACGTGATGTCCATCCTGATTGTAACACGTCATGGCGTATCTCACCAGAACCGTTTTGGATTTCACAAGAGGACTTGGATTGGTTTGAGGAACTCGGTCCTCACCTATTATGTTTTTATCGCGCCTGCAACTTGCTCTATTCCCAAAGCGCAAGAGGCATTCAACCTGCTTGGGTAGCAGAATATTTGGATATTGGCAAGCCTGAAAGTGTCATTCAGCAGGGGCGGATGAACCGTTTCAAAAGTCAACTTCCCAGCGTTATACGTCCCGATATTTTGCCGACTACCGACAACAGCAAGGCGATAACCGAACTGGATTCTATCCCTGGTTTCATCGGTGCAACAGGTTGTCTTGCGAGGCTATATACGAAACTCGGTTATCCCATCATCGGTGGGAAAGACGGTATGGTGAACGGGTATGCTGAGATGATCCGTGCTTTGGCAAAAAAAGACGACCCTACGCTTGCAATTGTCGTTTCTGACGAATCTGAAGATTATCGTCCGGAGATGGTATGGCTCGCGAATGCGCTTTGTGATGCAGGACTCAGAACTGCTGCCGTTAAACCGCACGAGGTAACTTTCACTGAAGACGGGCTTTGTGTTCAAACTGAAGATAGTAAGATAGATATTGATGTCGTTTACCGTTTCTATGAGTTGTTTGATCTTCCCAACATCCCCAAAGCAGAACTCATTTTTTATAGCGCAAAGAAACGCACCATTGTGATGACACCACCACCGAAAGCCTATCTGGAAGAGAAACTGTGTTTAGCACTCTTCCATCACCCATCACTTCAACCGTTTTGGCAACGTCAACTTGGTAAGAAAACCTATCCGTTTCTACAAGAAGCGATCCCACAGACGTGGATACTTGATCCGCGTCCGCTGCCACCGCATGCTGTGATCCCAAATTTGGAAATAGAAAATATGCCAGTAACAGACTGGCGACAACTCAGCACTGTGACACAAAAACAGCGTGAATTGGTTATCAAGCCTTCAGGATTTTCGGAATTTGCGTGGGGCAGTCGTGGCGTAAAAATCGGGCATGATCTGCCAACGGAAGAATGGGAAGCTGCGATTGAAAATGGTCTTGCGTCTTTTGAGAAAACACCGCACGTGCTACAGCAGTTCCACACAGCCGAACGCGTACGGATGCAATATTACGATTTTGAGACAAAGGATATGCAAGAGATGCCTGCACGTCCGCTGCTCCGTCCATACTACTTTGTTGTAGGGGATACAGTGAAACTTGGCGGAATTCAGGCGGCTGTGTGTCCCGCAGATAAGAAGATATTGCACGGCATGGTGGATTCTATTATTGTGCCTTGTGCGAAGAGGGAATGATTACTTTCGAGGTTTCTCACTTCTTTGGTAGGCGCGTTTTGATGAAGATTAAGAAAATAAATCGGTAATTTGGCGAGGTTAGGAAACCTCGCCAGCAAGGGTACACATAAACACATTAATTCTCAATTTTCATATTTCCCCAGAATGTGAGAAATTTATCCAATGCTGCCACGCTCAGACCACCAAGATTAAATTCCTCTACAGTAGGTAAAATTTTGGGACCAAGTCCTTCAACCACGCCGCCTACAGCGTAAATTTTGTTGTTGACAGTTCCTGCTCCCAAGAAAACACGCGCAGTTGGCATATCTATACTTTTCTCCCATGTGTCTGTTAACGGATCGTAAAACTCAACTGTAGCCAAACCGGGGCCTTGTACGACTGATGTTCCACCAATTGCGTAGATTTTTGAATTGACTTTACCAACTGTAAGGGCAGTTCTTGGAGTAAGCATATTTGCTTTTTGTGTCCATCTGTCAGTGCTTGGGTCATATTCTTCAACAGTTTTAACTGCGGGTCCTTGCACATTTTGGACACCACCAATAAGATATATCTTATTTCTAAACACGATTACAGCCATCCCGGATCGTGTGTTTGGCATATCTGCTTTTTGTGTCCATTTGTTAGTTGTCGGGTCATATTCTTCAACAACCGATAACACAGGCCCAACATTTTGTGCAACTCCACCAAATGTATAGATTTTACCTGCTACAACAGCAGCAGCAAAAAAGGAACGAGCCGTGGGCATATCTGCTTTTTTTCTCCAAGTATCAGTTTTCGGGTCATATTCTTCAACTGTACCGAGAGCGGGATTTTGACCATCCCATCCGCCGATTGCATATATTTTCCCATCAACTTCGCATGTGCCAACGCCTGCACGTGCAGATGGTAAACTGGCTTTCTCAACCCACTTATTCGTATCCGGAACGTAGGCTTCAACACTATCAATCGGTGACGCGAGCATTCCACCGATAACATAAATTTCACTGTCAACAGCAGAAACTGAGAAAAACAGCCTCGGATTCACCATATTTGCCTTTTGTGTCCATTCTTGTGCGTTGACACTGTTTATCAAAGTAAATACACTTAATACGCTTAGTAGCCAAATCCACTGAACAATTGAAATTGTCTGTTTTTTCATATAATTCTCCTGTTTAAATTTTATATTCTATCCATCAACTGCGATAGATGCTAACTTCCATACCATCGCGCCTTCGTTCCCTTTGATTATCACCCTCATTTCCGCCACGTCTGCGCCGCCAACTTTCAAACCAATGCGTTTCGGACTCGTAGTTGGAACGGACATGCCCCAGAAAATCTGCCATCTGATCCGCTCTACCGACGTTGTCTGCTACGATTGTTGCGGGGTCGGTTAACCGTGATTCAATCGCTTGGAAGCAGGCGAAATAACCATCTTTATTGTTATCAAGAAATAGAAAATCTACAGGGTCTTGAATGGTTTTTAGGACTTCTGCGGCATCCCCAATACGTGAATCGACAAGGTCTGCCATCCCTGCTTTTTCAAAATTATGGCGCGCTCGTTCTGCATTGTTTGCGTCTATCTCTACCGTTATCAAACGTCCTGTGCCTAAATTTCTGAGGATACGTAACATCCACAACCCAGAATAACCGATGGCGGTGCCACACTCTACAATAAGTGAGGGTTTTGCTTTTTCAACACAACTTGCGAGGAGTTTCGCCTTTTCAGGTCCCAGCATTGGTATTCGTTCTTCGCGACATTGTTGCTCAACTTCTTCTAAAACTTTATCAAACATTAGTGCTCCTTCTTGTTTTTGCCATCATTCAGATTTCCGATATGATAATCAAATAGTGCATTGCTTAATTTGTGATGATCTGCCATAGCATAGTGTTCCAAAAGTGTTTTAGGACCACCATTCAAGGCGAAGATACCGTAGTCTTTCCCATTCGGTGAACGGGTTATCGTGTGGATATGATTTGTCCCTCTGCCTTCGTCATTGAATTCAATCCAGACTGCGGGGTTAAAAACGCGATAGTAAATAGAATCGTTTTCAGTTGTGCCGCCGATCCAGACGAAATAGGTGTCGTCAAATCCAGCATCAATATCTTTCATCCAGACATCCGCAAACTCGGTCTCAAGATTGTAAACGTAAGTCTTAATCAATTTCCGAAGATTATCTTTTTGCGTATCGTTCATCTCTGATGCCTTTAAACCGACACCCACGAAGTGAGAATAATCGTAATTCAGGAAAGGATCGGTTGTTCTGCCCGGTCCAACTTTTAGACCACGTCGCCCCGTTTGTATTGCCTTGTCTTTCTGGTTCGCGTCAAGATTATTGAGTAAGGCTAAAGCATTACTTCTTTCGCCTTCAAGGATGACAGTGCCGTTGATGGTAGTCGGAGAAGTTCCGAGATGTGTAGGGACGATAGTGACTTCGTCACCATGAACCAAGAAGTTGAGAGACAAATGATGACCATCCAACTGGAATCCCCAAGAACCGTCTGTCTCCGGGTTTCCAAACAGTGCGATAAAATACGGGCGTGAATTCCAAAAACTGTGTCTAATTTTGCGGAGATCTGTTTCAGCTTTTGTGGTAATCAGAGCAACTTTTGTGTAACCTTCATCACTCAAGAACGCATTCAAAACCTTATGGAAAAGTGTTAATTGATCTACGGACAGTTTGGCGAAATCTATACCACCACGATCCTCGCCCCTTGCTGGTGGTAAATTGGACCATGAATACGATTCTTTATGTCCAAGTGGATAAGAGGCATCGGCAAGCAGCTCCTCACTCAGTGAGTCGCGAAAACTTTTCATTGCTGTTGCCAATGCTACAATTGAAGGTCTTTTAGAAATTTCTGCGATTTCTGCCGCTTTTTCTGCTTCAACTTCAGCAGAATTAACAAGGTTGAGCGTGAGTGCGACAATACATGCTGTTGACATTACAGTGAGGATGATCAGAATTTTCCGTAACATAAATTCCTTCCAAATATGGTTTATTGCTTTTAGTGTAAAAGATAGATTTTGTTTCGAGCAAGTTCGAATATTATCAGACTTTTTCTCCTTTAGTCAATTCAAATTGAAAAAAGTTCGTCCTGCGAAAAAAAGAAAAGCGGATAATGAATTTGCACATTATCCGTTTTAGTAGTTTATAGTGAACTTTGAAATTAAAGAGGCACATTTTCTGTAGGCGGTGAATGCCTAAATGGCGTTCATACCGTTGATTTCGATCTCCGAATCGCGACAAGACACAATGATAGTCGGGAATCGGAGTACCCTCCTACAACTCAAAATGTCCTGTTAATTCTAAAGGTTACTATAGTTAGAATATCACAAAATTGTTGTTAATGGCTCGATTTTAATTGTGCCCACTGTGTGGTAAATCTATTTTTGGCAGATATCAATCCTTTCAAACGGGTTGTAGTGAGCGTTTGACGCACACCTGCAAAAGACACATCTTCAATCTGGTAGTAATACTCAACATTAGGTTTAGCCGTTATGTCTGTCCACGTATAGGAACTGCGTATGCCTGTGGTGCCAGCACCTT
Organism: Candidatus Poribacteria bacterium; assembly: GCA_028818995.1. Next base: position 6,414 of record JAPPMR010000165.1, read on the forward strand.
GGATGAGTTTTGGGTTAACCCTTACAAACGGACCTTGTTTAGATTGACTGCGCAGGATATTGAAGCCCGCATTATCTAATTCTGATTCAGTAATCCAACTTAGAATTATTAGTCCGTTTTTAGTTTTACTTAATTGAGCATTAAACGAAGAGAGTGTAACAGGCAAAGGTTCTCCATCCTCTGTTCTATAACCTGGAGTTCCTATATCAGTATATCTGCCGTAATAATACTGATTTCTTTTTTCAATCAGATGTTTAGCTTTCTCAGCGGGAAACCAACCGTATTCTTTTATACCGAAAGAAAAATTATATTCTTGTGACCTAATAGATTTTAGTCTCCTAATCAAAGAAATTCTTTTTTCCCGAACAACCCGAGGTATTTTCCAAGCGATTTCGTTCTCTTCGTTTAGATTACCAATACGATCAACGGGATTACCTTCAGCATCTTGTAATTCCAATACAAGTCCTTCATAATTCCAGAGATTTTTACGGTTTGATCCTAAAGCATAAGTTTTTTCTGCTAAACCTCTGGAAATTCTGTCCCTGGAATTTAGCGTTGCAAAACTCACTATTAAACCTGTTTCTTTACCCTCTATTATAAAAGATTTTGAAATCACATGAGATTCCAATATGTGAATCGCATTTTTATCATCCAAATATCTACCGACAATTTTCCATCCATTTATATCAATGTCTTGATCCATAGTATTATATAGTTCTATCCATTGAGGATACTTTTCAGGACGATCTAACATAAACTCACTAAACACGACTTTCCCAACACCTTCCTTTTCATAATCAAAAGGAATTTTAGTGTAATCTGGCTCTGGTTGTGGGTTCGACTTTACAGGTTGTTGTTGCGATGGCAGTTCCTGTTCTT
>JAPPMR010000165.1:7392-7543 GCA_028818995.1 Candidatus Poribacteria bacterium
GTTGTAGTGGCTCAGATTGCTGTTGTTCTCCCTGTTCCTGCTGTGGTGGAGTATCTTGTTGCACAGGTTGTTGTTGCGATGGCAGTTCCTGTTCTTGTTGTAGTGGCTCAGATTGCTGTTGTTCTCCCTGTTCCTGCTGTGGTGGAGTATC
>JAPPMR010000925.1 GCA_028818995.1 Candidatus Poribacteria bacterium
GGATACGGCACAGAACGACATCTCCTTGAAGGAGATTTCAACGATATCGGGTGTTGGAATTATAGCTGCATGCCTTCACTCTTTAGTTCAGGACGTGGGTTTCATGTGCGAACCGAAGGCGAATTTGATGAAGCGATGAAAACTGCCTTATCTGAAACGCAACAATTTACGCTTATTGAGGCAGAACTTGAAAAGTTGGATAGGTCTCCAGCACTTGCGCGGTTAGCAGAGCGAATGTCTGAAACGGTCTGAGATTCTATAGCGCATCAATCTTTTCCTGCAAAAATTTCACACAGAAAGGCACTTGTTCTTCCGAAAGTCCATGCAGAACTACCGCGCCATCATAACCACACTCCTTTAGCAAACCGAGATATAGATCGTAATCCAGCAATCCTGTGCCCGCAGCAAGATGCCCAGCGTGTCCATCCCGATCCAAATCCTTCGCATGTGCAAGCGCAATATCATCACCGAGCAACGCAAACGCCTCGTCAAGAATTTCACGCATCTTTGGTAACTCACCTTTGTGGAAGATATTCGCGCCATCCATACAAACTTTCAGATAAGGGGTTTGCATCTCATTAAGTAGGCGGCGCGCTTTCTGTGCTGAGTCAATCACGTTTGACACTTCCGGTTCAAACGCCAATATTACCTTGTATTCCTCAGCAACCTCCAACGCCTTTTCCATTGATTCAACAAGGTCTTTCCATGCAGATGCTGAGTTGTTATCAGGATGCGCACGCCACATACTCTGTGGATCACGAGAACCAGTGCAAAGTGTAATGACGGATGTCCCAAGTGCTGCGCACTGCTCAGCAACATAACGTAACATACCCAAGCCTGCATGACGTTTCTCAACATCAGGGTCGATCATATTGTAGGTCCCGGAAAGTGCCGAAATCGTAATCTGCCGCGCATCCAACTCTTTGCGAATTTCTGCAAGTGAGGGAGCATCTGCGGACAGATGGTACTGTAGGTAGTGAATACCGTGTGCTGCCACAGCATCAAGCGTTTCTTCCAGAGTTTCCCGTCGAATCGTTCCCTCCATCAGACCAACATGCATAAACTGCTCCTATAGTATAAATTGGTGATAAGCCTATCCTGAAATGAAGATATATAGTTAACGTGAGTTTGATAAATCCCGTAGGTTGGGTTTCACCTGCGGTTCAACCCATAAATCAACGGTATGAATGCCATTAGGCATTCCCCGGGTATAAACTTGAGCATATATCTTCTTGTGGGAGTAAATCAACGCTATGAATGCCTTTTTTGGCATTCAACGGGTTTTCAACCCCGATGAATACCATACGCGTATTCATCGTTGATTTGGATATAACAGTTTGAATCTCAATAATCGGGCTTACAAAGCCCTCCCACAAGAGACAATCTGGTAATTATATGCTTAAATTGATGCCTATGATAATGACCCGACACACACTCATACACCCAATGCTGCACACGGATCTTGCCACAGAGTGTTGTGATATTCACGCCGCGTTTCTGTATCGGACGACACGCTTGTTCACACTCTGGACATTCAACAGATGCTGCTGATTGCCGAGATGCTGCTTGTGAGACACAAACTTCCAACAACTTCCGACCACTTCTCAGCATGAGGTCGCGCACACGGGTCTCTGCCTCTTCTAACGGGATACAAGAGGTCGATAAAAGTTCGCCACAAACCTCAGCGATCTCTTCAAAAATCTCCTTGACTTGGGGTATCTGATGGTATACTTATATTTATATTGAGCATCGGTATCCTCTCCTGTAAACAGTATTATTAGGATAGGATACCATTTTTTTATATACCTTGCAACACCTCATCTCTTTACATATCACTGTTTCTACAAAAACTTTACATACTCATTCTGTAGGTTCTTAACATAATGCTTGTCAATCAAAGGGATTTATGATAAGATTATGGGTAATTAAAGGAGAAAGAAAATGGCAATAGGATTAGGTGTTATTGGGATTAATCCTACCAATATGGGTTCAACTGCGACATTATTAAAGGATGTGCCGGACCTAAATTATGAGCTTCGCGGCATTTGTGCTAATCGATCGGATATTCTTGAAAACTACGCTAAAGATATCGGAGTCGATTTTTGGACAACAGATTACCGTGAATTGATACAGCGTGATGACATCTCCGTTATTGCAGTCTATTCACCAGACCATCTTCATGCAGAACATTGCATCGCTGCGATTGAGGCAGGCAAGCACGTTGTCTGCACAAAACCGATGGTAACAACGTTGGCAGATGCACAACGTTTGGTGAACTTGGTTCGGCAACACGGTGTTAAATTTCTTGTTGGACAAACAATGCGGTTTGACCTGCAGTTTTTAACGATGAAGAGGCTCTATGATGATGGTGATTTAGGTGACATCATGGTCGCAGATGCCTATTATGCCCATGATCTGCGCGATGTCTACGATTTTACACCGTGGCGACTACATGTCCCACAAGACCTAATGTTTGGCGGTGTCGTACATCCTGTTGATATTCTGCGGAGTTTTCTCGGTGATGTTGAGGAGGTACATGCTTATGGTACAAAAGGTTTACTCACCCCAGAGTACCCGATAAAAAACAACTTCTTTCTCAATTTGAAGTTCAAAGGTGGACAGATTGCCAGAGCGATGGGACTTTACGATGTTGTTCACCCACCCATGCCGATGATGCAAGTATCCATTTATGGTAGTAAAGGCACAATGATTGGCGACTTTACGGATAACAAGGGCGGACAAGTAAAACTCATGCTTGATAAGATGTCTGCAAGGGAACCTTTTGAGATGACATGTCCACCTGAGGTAGACACAAGTGTTTACGGACATGGGCAAACAGTCATCCGATATATGCGGCATTTTCAGCAGTGTCTTGAAGAAGATTTAGAACCTTCTCCGAATGTAGTTGATGGTGCAAAGTCTATCGCAGTAGGCGTTGCAGCGTGGGAATCAATTGAAACAAGAAAGCCTATAAAAGTATTTAACGAATTTTAGCAAGGGACGAACAACAAAGATATAAAAATCTCTTGACATTAGTTGGACATTAATATATAATTTAGGCATACCTAAAATAAATTCTCAATGTATATAACAATTTAGGCATATAGAGCCTAAATTTAGGTAGGTTAAGCCTACCATATACCGCAAATTAAGGAATCATACACGTAGCGTGTTTCCTTGCGGATAGGAAGACGAATGCTTACACAAGCGGCTGAGGACTACCTCAAGTCAATCTATAAGTTACAAGAGAAGGGTGGCAAAGTCTCAACCGGTATTTTAGCGGAATATCTTGACGTTAAACCAGCATCTGCCACAGGAATGATCAAAAAACTGAAATCAATGAACCTTGTAAGCCATGAACGTTATCAAGGCGTTACGCTTACGGAGGCAGGAAAAGCTGTTGCGCTTGAAATCATCCGACACCATCGTCTATTGGAACTCTATCTATTCAAAGCACTCGGTGTGCCGTGGGATGGCGTTCATGAGGAAGCCGAGAAGTTAGAGCATGTGATTTCAGAGGATGTGGAAGCAAGAATGGATGAATTTCTCGGATACCCAACTGTCGATCCACACGGTTCACCTATACCTGATAAAAACGGTGTTGTGCCCAAAACACCTTCCATTCCGATGACGGATCTACAGAACGGACAAGCTTGCGTTGTCGCTGAAGTGAGTGACAACGATTCAGCGATACTACGGCATCTGGGAGGTTTCAACCTTTACCCAGGTACGGCATTCCGAGTTATTGAGGTGGCACCATTTGAGGGACCTTTCACTATTGATGTTGCCGGGCAGCAAGTAGTAATCGGACGCGAGGTTGCAAAAAACATATTCGTTAATAATGTCCAAGAAACAGATAATGTGTAAGCGCGCTTTAAAGGCGCGCTTATCACCGATGAGGGAATTCAAAATGGAACACCAAGAAAAGATTAAACCAGATGACAAAACTATCAAAACATGGAAACACCACCTACAAGATGAAATAGATGCAAGTTTCCTTTACAGCGTTTTCGCTAATCTTGAACCAGACCCTGATCGGAAAGATATATTACTTGAACTTGCTGAGGTAGAAAATCGGCATGTCGCACGTTGGGAAGAAATGCTAACCTCATACAACGTCAAGATGAAGCAACAACGTCCAACTTTCAAAGCAAGATTCTGGGCATGGTATGCTCGTAAAATTGATAGAAAAATACCACTTTCGCGGATGCTACAAGAAGAAGCGAGCGAAGTAAAAGCCTATCTAACGCTCCATAAAAACAGCACATTGGCAGATGCCAAAGAAACAGCACTTGATTTAGCAAAAGAGTCTGCAATGCATACTGAAAGTTTAAAGGAACTCACCGGTTCAAGTGAGGAACCATGGCACAAAACTGAATCTGGGGGGATGTTAGGCAACATCGTTTACGGCTTTAACGACGGATTAACAGCGAACTTTGGTTTACTTGCAGGAATTGTTGCTGCAACTTCGGAAACTCCCCATATTCTTGTGGGAGGTATTGTTGGAACAGTTGCCGACTCACTCTCTATGGGTGCTTCAGGCTATCTTGCAGCGAAGAGTGAACAAGAGGTGTACGAACACGAAATTGAGGTGGAAAGGGAAGAAATCCGCCTCATGCCGGACATTGAAGAAGATGAACTCACGCTTATCTATGCCTCTCGCGGAGTTCCGAAAGAACATGCTCGACTTCTTGCGAAGGAAGTAATGAGTGATCCTGAAAGAGCATTAGAGGAAAAAATACAGGCGGAACTTAAGATCGGTGAAACCCATACGACACCTTTCAATGAGGGATGGATTACCGGACTGGCAACCGCCGTTGGCGCATTTATTCCCGTTGCACCGTTTTTGTTTACTACCGTGGAAACTGCTATATGGATTTCTTTCTCTGTGGCAATGTTATCGCACTTTGCTGTTGGTGCAGCACGAAGTCTTTTCACCGGGCGCGGCTTAATTCGAAGTGGTTTTGATATGTTTGTTGTCGGTCTCGGTGTTGCAGGGGTCGGTTATCTCGTTGGAAAACTTTTAGAACGTTATGTACTAATATACTTTTTAGGGAATTGAATATTATGCTAAAAACATCTATATCACTATCAAAAACGTTAACACAAGATTTGAAAGCGTTTATACTACTAATTCATAAGATAGGTTTCTCGCTGTGTCTGATAGCCTTTTTGACATGTATTGGTTGTGATCCGAAAAATGCACCGGATGCGCCAGACACATCTGGGAAAGAAAAAATCCGTGTTGTCACCACAATTGGAATGATTACGGATATTGTGAAAAACGTTGGCGGCGATCAGGTTGAAGTTATAGGAATGATGGGGCACGGGGTTGACCCGCACCTTTACAAACCAACTTTTAAAGATGTACAGAGACTTAAAACAGCACACATCGTCTTTTATAATGGATTGCACCTTGAAGCAAAAATGGCAGAAGTGCTGGCTGATATGCCGGGAGATGTCAAAACCGTTGCAGTAGCAGAGAACGTTGACCAAAATCTGCTATTATCACACCCAGAATATGAAGGTCAATATGATCCACACTTATGGTTTGATGTGAAACTTTGGATGAAAGCTGTTGAGAAGGTTAGGGACACGCTAAGTACATTGGATCCGGAGAGCGAGAAAGTTTATCAAAACAATACAAAACGCTACCTTGCTGAACTTTCTGACTTACATCAATACGTTAAAACACAAGCAGAACGGGTGCAATCCCAACAACGCGTACTTGTGACAGCACATGACGCTTTTAACTACTTCGGAAAAACTTACGGTTTTGAAGTGCGCGGGCTGCAAGGAATTAGCACTTCCATGGAGGCAGGTATCGCTGATGTACAAGAATTGGCAACTTTTATAGCGGAACGGCGTATTCCTGCTATTTTTGTGGAATCATCTGTTTCTTCACGGAGCCTTGAAGCAGTAAAAGCTGCTGTAAAATCAAAAGGATTCAATGTGCAGATTGGTGGTGAACTTTTTTCAGATGCTATGGGTAGTGAAGGGACTCCTGAAGGCACTTATATCGGTATGGTTCGGCACAACATTGATACGATTGTAAAGGCATTGACGAGAGAAACCACTGCTACAGAGGAAAACTAAAATTGCAAGCACTTGACGCAAAAGCTATTCAAGTAACTGATCTGACAGTCGCCTATCACGAAACACCTGTTTTGTGGGACGTTGACCTGGATGTGCCACCTGGGGTGCTTTTGGCTATTGTTGGTCCTAATGGTGCAGGCAAAACTACGCTAATCTAAGCATTTTTAGGATTAGTCCGGCCGGCAGCTGGCAATGTCTTAATTTATAACAAACCTTATGATGCACAACGACGAATTGTTGGCTATGTGCCACAACGAGGAAGTGTCGACTGGGATTTTCCCACAAACGTACTTGATGTCGTTATGATGGGAAGATATGGGGCACTTGGTTGGATTAAGCGTCCGGGAAAACATGAACGCGAACTGGCGATGCATGCACTTGAAAAAGTCGGCATGGAGAAGTATACCAACCGACAGATTAGCCAACTCTCTGGTGGGCAGCAACAACGTGTTTTTCTTGCACGCGCGCTCGTTCAAGATGCCACAATATATCTGATGGATGAACCTTTTCAAGGGGTTGATGCAACTACCGAACGTGCTATTGTTACCTTACTTCAAGAACTCCGTGAAAACGGTAAAACTGTCGTCGTGGTGCATCATGATTTGCAAACTGTTAACGACTATTTCGACTGGGTAACGTTATTAAACATTCGTCGAATTGCAAGCGGACCCGTTGAGGATACATTTACCCCTGACAATTTGCGAGAAACTTATGGTGGACGGATAGCATTTATGAAAAACCGATAAATATCTTTGTGGAACGATTCTCAACCGCGATTTCCACGTGTGCCACCCCAAAATCATGGAAAATTTTTACTTCTTAACTCATTTTTATACCTTGATAATTGTCTCTATCGGTGCTGCGCTGCTTGGCGCGGTGAGCGGAGCACTTGGCACCTATGCCGTTTTGCGAAGGCAGAGCCTCCTCGGTGATGCTATCTCACATGCAGCACTCCCCGGCATTGCGATAGCATTTATGCTGACAGGAAGTAAGACACCGTTGATTCTGGTGCTCGGCGCAGCAATCGCGGGATGGTTGGGCACACTCATCATTTTAAGCATCGTGAGACTGACGCGTATCAAATATGATAGTGCCCTCGCTCTTATCCTATCCACTTTTTTCGGAGTCGGATTAGTATTGCTTACGTTTATACAGCGCAGCGGCAATGCGAATCAGGCAGGATTGGATGATTTTATCTTTGGGCAAGCTGCCACAATGCTAAAACGTGATGTCCTAACAATTGGCATACTCGGCGGAATTGCCCTAATTATCATGTTTATCTTATGGAAAGAGTTGAAACTGCTTGTTTTCGATGAAGGGTTTGCTGCCTCCATTGGATTTCCTGTTCGTGCGCTCGACATTCTGTTGACAAGTCTGCTCGTTATTGCAATTGTTATCGGTTTACAAGCGGTCGGTGCGGTGCTAATGAGTGC
>JAPPMR010000163.1 GCA_028818995.1 Candidatus Poribacteria bacterium
GCGTACTATTGATGCTAAAGGGAATGTCCCGCACCTGAAGAAGGCATATAAAGATTCATCACAAAACTAATTAAACTCAGCACGCTTCGCGGCACAAAATCACCTAAAACCAATCCGAGGAAAAAGGGTATCGCCCTACGATAAGTTTGCCAACCCGAGAACCGTAGAATCATGAACTTAATGAACCAACTCACCATAACAGGAAACCAAAAGTATATCAAGCCACCCCACGAAGCACCTGAAAGGACGTATCCCGATGGATGTAATGTCCACCACAGCAGACGGGTACGCAAAAAATTAAGAAGAAAAACAAAACCGAAACCTCCTCCCATAAATATGATCGAACCCAGATTTGCTTCCTTTGGATGTTGTAGCCAACTTTGAAGTGGATTAAAACTCTCCCATCCAAAGTGTCCTACATGTCCTTGACATCTTGCAAGTACACCGTAGTGATATGCTACATGTAGGTACGTCCAAAACGTTGCAAGTGCACCAACACCGATGGCAAGAGTCATGCTCAAAAGTAAGGTTTTGCCGGGAATCCGCGCCTGATCCCCAATTCGCAGGGATTCAATTTGGTTTGGCATTGGATGTGAACGGTTGCAACGGTTAAAAGCGTACAAAAATGTCATCACGGTGAGGTTTGCTGCTCCCAAAGTGCGAGTTCCAAATATGTTCACCATCATTTGGCGCGGATTGATACCGATTACTTCGTGATAGGGTGGTCCTAATTCTGCACGAACTCGTCCGATTGCTAAAGCAAATGCGACAAATAAAGCGTAAAAGATAGCAATAACCCATAAAGACATTCCTGCAATATAACAGAAAGCAAACACCGCTCCCACGCTGAGAATTGAGAGAATTGCAGTTGTCCGATAAGATATTGGCTCGGTGCTATCGTCGCCACGTTCAAGTCCAATGACATGTTTGAAGAACCTAAGGATATGTCTGCGGCCCATCCACAAAGTTAGCACAGCAATACCAACCCAAGCCCCGGATGCCCGGTCATTAAGGTGAAGTTTACTGATATTTGTCAAACCTACTGCACTCGCAATCACCCGTTCTGCGCGTGTTAACCAAAAGAAAAACCACGTAGAAAACGCGAGGTCAAGCGGCATGAAATAGGTCAATCCAACAATAGCGAGGTTGAAGGACATGGAGACATAACCGACAGCATTCCAAGGTCTTTCTGTTATGTGTCTATCAAGCCGGTAACTGGACGGAAAAGCAGGTATTACTGGAAACAGATCATGCAAGCCAGCAATAACACGGAGCAGCGCAGCAATTCCAAACCCTATCCATAGTGAACGTGAACGGAAAAAACTGCGGTTCGTTGTCATCTGCAACGGCAACTGTGTTAGAGGAAAACTTAATTTTTCGCGTTCCATCCACTGTTTCCTGAGCAATAGTCCTAAACAGAGCAACGACCCGTAGAGCAGTAAAATAAAACTCGACCAGATGAGTACTGGTTTCATCCATATACGGATATGTTCCCCCAAATAGAGACTTGATTCACCCTCATAATAACCGGCTAACCATTCAGGTTCATGTGCGGTAAGCCATTGAGGGATATGGTGCAGGAAGAGCTGCGCCCACTCATTTTCAGCAGTCGCAAACCAAAACGGATGTGCCAAAGTCCCCATCAGGATTGCCATCATCGCATGTCCAGAAATGGTGGAAACCATTGTCACCATGATATAGATCAATAAAAGTTCAGCGGGAGTGAAGGCAATACGCGGTGAGATTCTGCGGAGAAGAACGTTGAGCGCAAGTAGCACTACCAACGTAAAGACTGCGTTAGAAAAAGGGGAAACAAGTGTATAGACTGCGTACCAGAGTTCGCTGGCTATTCCGACCCAGTACGCATTGACGATGACGAGGATTAAACCAACAATTATCGCTTTTTTGGTGATTATCTCGGTGGTGTATGAGGATTGCTGATTCATTGATTTTTGCAAGGGATAAAACGCTGCGAAACCTAATCCGTCCCCTTTTTAATGATTTGGTTTGTTCATTTTATGTCCGTTAGGCATTGCGACCCAAATCCCACCTGTCTGCTGTGCCACCTGTTGTTGGAAGGTGTCGGAAGTGCCGATCACACTCACAATGACCGGTATATCCTGTAAGAACTGTATGGTGCCGGTGGGAGATTTCATCTTTACTGGTTCATCTGTCATGAGGATAAAATGTTTTTTGGCATTAGGACGAAATTTTATGCGTCTGGTGCCCTCAGCGACAGCGTGAATTAGGTTTTCATCCTTTTGACACGGCAGCTGTAGGATAGCGTGTATCTGCTGTTGTGTTTGTGAAGGTTTGAAAACATTGACCATATTGACGGTGCCATCTGCGCGGAACCGTACGACACCCACTCTATAGTCAATCAGCGCGATATCCCAATCCCGTAGCCAAAAATCTATCTGTTGCCTAAGATATAGCATTTTATTTTCCATACTTTTGCTGCCATCAATAAATAGAATAATATCCACTGGCATATTCGTAGCATCTTTTAGAATTACTTTGCTGATTGCCTGGGCGGTATACGGATTACTTATAGGTGTTTTTTGCGCAATGGTGTCCTGTGGAATAGCGTGCCATATTCCACCTGTGTCTGTTGCGAGTCGTTTGTGATCTTGATTGTTAACACCGAGCACATTTACATGAATTTGGTTTTTTTGACATTGCTGGATGACATGATCTGCTGTTAGTCTTTGTTGGGTTTCGAGTTTGCGTTCATCTGAGACGAGGATAAGATGTTTGATGGTATTTTTGCGGAACTGCATTTTCCTCACAGTCTGATCGATTGCATCCAATATATTTTCATCGTAGCCCGCTTCAATTGCGTAGAGTAGTTGCTTTATATAGTCAACATTTGTTGTCAACGGATGCATCTCAATATCGTTGCCCCTGTTTCGGAATGTTGTGAATAGGGTAAGCCCAAGGGCATAGTTACCTCCCGATGCTTCGTAAAAATCAATCATTTGACCGAGGTGGTCAGCGACAGATCTTATCTTGTCGTGCATAGAGCCACTGATATCCACAACAAAAACAACATCAATCGGTGCTCCGTCACTACTTTGGATAATATTTTCGGCAATATCTTTTAGGGTGTTGCCAAAGAGTGAACTTCCTCCTATACCTACGTCTATTTTACCCACCTCGTCAACCGCACCTGTGCCTTTTATGTGCTTACCGATTCCCGCGCCTGTGCCTTTTCCGGGTGTCCTGAGACCGGTTCCCCCGCGTCTACCATAACTTTTTCCGGGTGTGTCGCTTGTAGCCGAGGAAATAGGGGCGAGGACAGACTCTGGTGCGGGTTTCAAATCAGCATCGGTGGATAAATCAAGCATCTCCAAAAGTATGGGAACGCTGACATCTATTTTTTCGGGGGCGGCCTCGTGAATTTCAACTTGCGTCTGTGCGGCGGGGGACATTTTCGCTATCTCTAAAGATTGTTTCGGTTGAGCAACGGTCTCTTTCTTTTCTAAAATTCTCTCTTCTCTTGGTATCGGGATTTTTTCTTTCGGTGTCTCTTTCTTTTTCTCGATATTCTGACGTGGTAACTCAGAAATAATATCTACCTGTATTTCATCTTCTATCTCAGTTACTTGTGATCTAAGAAAAAAGAAAGTGAAAATGATGAGGAACAGCACATGCACACCTACAGAAATCCTCAATGCACGTTTCCGGTATTGTTGTCGAAAAGACTTTCTGAGTAAATGACTATTCATGCCAATCCCTCATTTTGACTTGATGTTGAGTTGAAAATCTGTTGTTGCCAGCGGTGTTTGGTTCTTATCTAAGACCTGTATTTCTATAGGCACTTTTCTGGTGCGTGCTTGTTTATCAGCTGTCATCGGGATCCGCATCATTTCAAATCCATTTTTCCGTATGTCCAGTGTTCTATCGGGTATCTGATAGCGTAATCCGCCGATAGACTTTGGCAGTATACTCACTTTCAACTCTTTTACGGTGCCGCCGGAGTTAGAAATCATCAACTTCAGACGTACATTTTCGCCAGCATCTATGTATCCGTTCTTGTTGGTTGGGTCTTCTAAAGTGGGGTGGATTAAAAGATCGGGTGGTACTTTTTCAGGTAAAATCCGATCGAAGACACCGAATTTGAAAGCGATAAATCCGCAGACTGTGAGGATTGCGATGTTGAGCAGGTATCCTTTTATTTTTCTTTGAAGTTGCTGCTGTTTTTCCCGTTTGGTGAGGAAAATGATGGCGTTTTGGAGTTCTTGTGCGGGTCGGGAGTCGGGTCTAATCCGTAATGCAATGTCTGCCTCACTCTTGGCATTGTCCAATGCGCCGATTTCCAAGTAAGTCTGTCCAAGTTGTTGATGTGCCAGATAGGACTGTGGCTCTGCCTTTATTATCTTTTTGAATACTGCTTCTGCTTGCGGGTATTGCTTATTGTTGAGAAAAACGCGTCCGCGTTCCATCTCTTTGTCAATATCCGTTGGAACAGGATCAGGGTTTGGTACAGGTTCAGTTTTTTCTGTGGTCGGTGTATCGGTATTGTTCGGTGTTGATTGTGACGAGTTGGGGTCAATTGCTTCTAACAAGGACAGCGCAGCGGTATAGTTTGGATCAATTTTGAGCGCGGTTTGCACAGCATTTTTTGCTTCTTGTAATTGATGCTGTCCGAAGTAAGCAAGCGCAAGTGAATGGTATGCCTCTTTATGCGCCGCATCGAAGGTAATCGTCTTCTGAAATGATTTAACTGCTTCACTATAACGTGCTGCGTTGAGGGCAGTAATACCTGTATCGTAGTGGGCATCTTTTAATGTGTCTACGATGGACTGGACTACAGGAGAGTTGGGGGCTAAACGCTGTGCGTTGAGGGCAGATATCTCAGCATTATCTAATGCATTTTGGGCAAGATAGGCACGACATAATTCGCAGTGTGCGTCAACGAAATCATGATCCAGTTCAAGAACCTTATTGAAATGCGTAATCGCTTCGTCATATTGGGCATCACGTAGGTATGCTTTACCGAGTGTGTGATGAGCATCTCTGATATCATTCATTGAACCTATTCTACTGTGTTATAAGGTAAGTTTTCAATTTATTTGTCCAGAACCGTGTGCAAGATTTTGCAATTCTTCTCCCAAAAACTTCAGCGTCTGATCAAGTGTGTGGTACAGCTGGATGGTACTTCCAACCTCATCAGCTTTTATGATGCGAATTGCTTCCTGTAATTGCGTGTCATATTTTAAATTTACAACCCGTTCAATACCGACATTGAGGTTAAACAGTTGTTCTGCACGTAATGTCAACCACCGCAGGCTAACCCTTAACCCTTCACTTGCAAGAGTTTGCTTAAACTGTGGGAGTCCTGTTTCAAGTAATGCAAAATCTTTAGGTATTTCTCCGGTACGTTTGATCTCTTCTTCAATCCAATTGGTGACAAAATCTTCAACGGCATTTCTTTCTGAGACGAGTCTCTGCATCACTTGTTCAATTCTATTCGGTTCAACCTCAGCAATAGGAACCTGTGGGGTGATGCCAGATTTATCAATTGATGTTCCATTAGGTGTATAATATGAGGAGATAGTGAGCGAGATTGCACCGATCCCTGTCAAGGGGTATCGTTTTTGAACAACGCCTTTACCATAAGTTTTTGTGCCGACAAGAATACCTCGTCCAGTATCTTTTATTGCACCAGCGACAATTTCGGAAGCACTTGCGCTATACTCATCAACGAGAACAACGATCGGAATTTCTGGAGGGCACAAGATGTTAGAGTGGGCAGGATATGCCTCATCAAATTCGCTATTCCGTCCCCTCGTAGAGACAATAACACCACTATTGATAAATGCGTCAGCAATGTGATATGCAGCGTCAAGAAGTCCACCTTGATTGCTTCGCAAATCTAAAATCAACGCTTGCATTTCTGCATCTTTATGTGCAGCGAGTGCTTTATTGAATTCTTCCTCTGTCCCGCCTGCCCTGTCTGTTCCAATGAATTTGGTGATTCGAATATAACCAATTTTGTCTTCAAGCATAGTTGATGTAACACTTGGTACTGAAATTTTGGCTCGTGTCAGTTTTATCTCAAACGGCTGAAGGAATTTTCGCTGCACGGTAAGTGTTACATCTGTATCCACAGCACCTCGAAGTAAATCGACGACATCGTGGATAGTCATACCTGTCCTTTCACCTAAATAAATTTGCTTTCCGTTGACTTTGGTAATATAGTCGCCAGCTTGTAGTTGTGCTGTTTCTGCGGGGGTTCCAGGCATCGGTTTAGAAATTTTAACAAATCCGCGGTGATCGGTGTAAATGCTAACACCAAGTCCACCAAATTCCGCGTTGTATAGATTCTCAACAGAACGTTGATGATCACGTTCGGATAGAAGATAGGTGTATGGATCTCCGATTGCAGCGAGCGCGCCTTTAATTGCCCCTTCGTACATTGCATGTTTATCTACCGGTTTGTAGTAATTATTTTCAGCGGTTCTAATAGCAAAAGTGAGAGCTTTGTTTAACTCCACTAGCGTGACTCGTTCATCATTTGTTGCATCTTTTTCACTGGAATGTATGAATAGCAAAGGAATCCCAATCGCGATAACTAAAACGATGAAGGACAATGTAAATCTTTTCATGAGGATACCCCACTGCGGTTAAATTCGTTTCAAAGTTGATGTATGGTATTTTTAACGTCTTTATATTTTATCACAATTCCAACATGAGTGCAATAAATTTCACAAAGCTGCTTACATCTGCTAATCACGATTTTTTCTTATTTCCTGCTGATTCGGATTTGGTTGGGTTTTCCATCGGTTGTGTATCCAAAACCATTGATCTGGATATTTCCGTATGTATTTTTCCAACTGTTTCAACAGATGTGTTGTATATAATTCAACATCTCGCTCAAAATTCTCGGAGGGCTCCAACTGAATCGGTGGCAAAATATGGACGTGGTGTTGATCATCTGGTTGTCGGATATCCAGTGAAAAGAGGATCGGTGCACCGGTTTTGAGCGCAATAGATACAGGTCCTCTCGCTGTAGATGCCGGTTTACCAAAGAAATCTATAAACACCCCCTGATCTCCAGCATTCTGATCCGCAAAAAATCCGACAGCATCATTGTTTTTAAGTGCCCGGAGGGTAGCACGAATTGCGTTTTTTCTCGGAATTAATTCTAAACTCAGGAGCTGCCGATGCCGCCAAATTAAGTCGTTCAGTCGGGCATTTTTCAGCGGAAAAGCGATCGCCTTTGCTCTATTCGGAATGAGTGCTCCATAAACAAGTGAGAGGAGTTCCCAATTCCCGAAATGTGGTAGGAACACAATCGCGCCTTTTCCTTTTTCTAATGCTGAATTGAGGTGTTCTCTACCCTGAACGGTAACTTCACACCAGATATTCTCTGCATTTAATTTGGGGAATCGCATAAATTCAATTACGGTTTTACCGAAATTGATAAAACATGCTTTACATATTTCTTGTTGGTGTGTTTGCTTTAAGTTGTCTCCAAAGGCTATCTGCAAGTTATTGAGCGCAATCTGTCTCCTTT
>JAPPMR010000643.1 GCA_028818995.1 Candidatus Poribacteria bacterium
CTATTGAGACGAAAGGTGGAATTGAGATATGGGATGTTCCTATTAGTAAACATTTGAATACCCTTACACAGGTTAGGAGTCATTTTAATGTATGGGCGTTTACACCTGATAGTAAAATTTTGGCGGTTAATATGGGAAGTGCCGTACGTTTGTGGAATACACAAACAGGTAAGAAGTTTACCACATTAAAAACACCCAAAGGTATAATCAATGGATTTTTAGAAACATTACGTTTGCGGAGATTCGATATTTATGCATTGGCATTTGCACATGATGGGAATACGCTTGCGGCTGGAGGTGAGGATAAGACAATTTATTTGTGGGATGTTGCCACGAAACGCCATATTACAACACTCAAGCATGAATACGCCGTTAGTAAGTTAGCATTCTCACCGGATGGTAAAATTCTCGCGAGCGGAGATTCATCAGGCAAAATTCATCTGTGGGAATTTGCCACTGGACATCTCCTCACAACGTACAATGGACATGGTAATTATATTAGCGGACTATCGTTCACACCGGATGGTAAAACACTTGCGAGTGTAAGTGGTGATGTTGGCTTCACTGGTTACAACTCTGGTACTATTTTCCTCTGGAACGTGCCTTCTAAATAAGAAATTACAATCGATTTGTGAATCTATTGTAAAGAATTTTACACAATGAAAATTAATCTGCTTTCCACTATATTGATACTATTTATTGTATTAACGATCTATTTGCTAACTACTTTTGCTCAAGATTACACCCAACTCAATTTACCCGAAGGTGCAAAAGCACGTCTTGGAAAAGGTGTCTTAAACGATATGCAGATTTCCCCAGATGGCACCAAGTTAGCAATAGCAAGTTCAATTGGTGTGTGGCTTTATGATGTTAATATAGGTGACGAAACTGCTCTCATTTCAGAGCATACGGATGTCGTTAGGCATGTGGTATTTTCCCCAGATGGTAAGATGCTTGCAAGTAGTGCTGATGACAAAACCGTTCGTCTTTGGGACACTAAGACTGACGGAATTTTGCAGACACTTTCCATTCCTAAAGGCACACTTTATTCATTAAGATTCTCAACCGATGGAAAAACGCTTATAGGCGTGAGTTGGCAAGGGGTAGTTTTCCTTTGGAAGACTACCACAGTAGAACTGTTAAATACTTTCAGTCCAAAATATTCTACAATCAGAATCAAAGATAGCGTTTGGACTCGTGTCTTAGCTGCTGATGTTGATCGTATAGGTGTAGTGACCTTTGCTATCGGAAATAAGGATGGCACAATTAGCATTCAAAATGGACAAACAGGTAAAGAAGTAATATCACTTAAACCTCGGACAGATGATTCCCAATTTTTCAAACTGGAGGGAGAACCAACTGTCCGCACTGTAAGCCCTATGCCTATTGACGATAAAGAATACCACACGACTTATATGGATGATGGAACACCTTTCCCTATCCAATATCAGTTAGGCCATCGGAGTCGTGGTTATTCGACTTTAGAAGAACAACCTATAAAGTGGCTGACAGAGTTGGAGTTTGCGCCAGATGGCAAAACCCTTGTTGGTAGAAGGTCCTATCGAATCCCAGAGAGAAGAGGTTGGAGTGAATCCGGAGGACCTATCGAAATCTGGGATGTTGACACAGGTGAACAACTTGCAGCACTTCGATCAGACCGTGTTCAAAACGTAACGTTCTCAAATGACGGAAAGATCCTCGCCCTGGCAGGGTATGGTGGATGTGTTATATGGGACGTTACAACCTACCGTGAAATTGCTACGTTTCCTGATGCAGAGACCTTAACATTTGCAGGTGACGGAAGAACACTCGTTCTTATTAACAAAAACAGTTACACGCTATGGGATATTAGTACTCACCGTGAAATTGCCAAATTCAATCCTATTTTTGAGGAGTTAAAACCATTTCCAGAACGTTTTGTGTTATCACAAGATGGTGCAATCTTTGCCACAGCAAATGAACACGGTATAGTAAATGTGTGGCAGACACAAACCTTCAGGCTATACAAAACCATTGACTGGCTTAGCGTTTTCACACGATGGAAAATTGCTCGCAAGCGGTGATATAACTGGCAACATTCAACTCTGGGATATAAATAAGTACAGCAAACGGATGACGATTAAGACGGGTAACAATTATATCCGTATGTTGGCATTCTCAAAGACCAACAAAACACTTATTAGTGAGAGTAGAGGCAATATCACAGCGTGGGATATTGCCTCTGGAGTGCAGGAAAACGCTTATACGATACCAGACGCATTAGGCGGAAGCATTTCTGCTTCATTTAAAGATGGCACAAGACTTACCCGTAAAAAGGTAGGTGCTTTTACGCCAAATAGTGAAAAACTGGTTATTCAAACAAAAAATGGAACAGAGATATGGGATATTCTGAATGCCAAAAATCTAAGGACCTCTACAAAGATTAGTAAGTATTGGACGACACCAACATTTGATGGGAAAATGCTCGCAACAGCGAGCGGTAATGCGACGAGATTGTGGAATACGAATACTGATGAAGAAATTGCCACACTTCAAACTCCTAAAGGCTTTATAGATAGGTCTTTAGAAACATTTAACTCTCGTAACTTTAATGTTTATTCGTTAGCCTTCACTCCTGACGGTAAAACGCTCGCAGTTGGAACAGGGAATAAGAAAATTCATTTGTGGAATGTTACCACCCAACAACTCATTCAAACTATTAGTGGGCATCAACATGCAGTCTGTGAATTAGCGTTTTCAGCAGATGGCACCGTTCTCGCCAGTGGAGATACAGGTGGTAAGATTCATCTATGGGAATTTGCCACCCGCCGCCTTCTCGCAACCTTTGAAACACCGAAAGGTTTTGTTAACACATTGGCGTTTGCACCCGATGGAAAAGTGCTTGCAAGTATGAACGAAAGCAGCTATAGACAAGACGGAACTATTTTTCTGTGGAATGTCCCGCCTAAATAATAGTTTTTGAAACTAAACATGTCTGTGCAGCACAAACCAGTTGACTAACAACCTAAATTCAGGTAAAGTGTTATAAAAAGACGTGGAGAGAAAAATGAAACCACTCCTAATATTTTGCTTAGCGGCATTGCTGCTCGGATGTGGTATAAAAAGCATTCCATATTCGCAAAACAGAGATGCTACGGAACCGAATAAGGCTGCCCTATCACATTACAATTGGGGATTGGCGTATGCCAAACAGGGTGATCTTGCACAGGCTGTCACTGAGTTCAAGTTGGCGATCCAGAATGAACCAGGATGGGCAATTCCTTATTTCAATCTCGGTGCAGTGTATGGGAATATGGGTGACGTTGAACAGGCCATCCGCGCGTGGGAACGTGCGACACAACTGGATACAGATTTCGCAAAGGCATATTATAACCTTGCTATTGCGTATTCACTGCGAGCAGAGGAATCTTCACAAGGTGGGCCGCAAGTTTCGGATATTGAAAAATCAATTATATCTTTACGCGAGGCGATTCGGGTAGATAAGGAAGTCCTTTCCGCTGCCAAAACAGAACCGGCATTTGACAAAATTCGTGAGTTGCCAGAGTATAAAGAACTGCTCCAAACCTCTGAACCGAAACAGTGATACCTCACGCTATCGCACATGGCACGCTATACAAACCTTTCATCTGAAGAACTCGCTGATATAGTGTCACATTATGCAATCGGCACACCAGTAAAGTTTGAGGAAATTCCGGGTGGATTTGGAAACAGCAACTTTAAGTTGACAACAACAGATGGCACATTTCTCCTAAAAATATGTGATGAGAAGAATCTTAAAGAACTTCATAAGCAAATTGCTCTCTTAGAACATCTTTGCCAGCATGCCTACCCGACAGTGTATCCAATTTTACAGAAAAATGGTGATGCGCTCAATCTAACTTCAAACTACCGTGTGATGCTCTATCCGTTTTTGGATGGACAAACACCGCAGCCTTCGCAACGCGTATTAGCACAAATTGGGGAAGCATTAGCAAAGTTACATCGCATTCCACCATTATCTGAACTTCCACGTTTCCCGATGGGGATGGCACAAATAACACCTTTTCTCAAAGATGTCCAAAACACACGATTTGCCACACATCCGTTTGTAACATGGTTAAAATCGGAACTTGAATGGATCAAACCTGAATTAGACAAACCCTTGCCTATAGGACTTTTACATGGGGATCTGTTTTTAGATAACACCCTTTTTGATGGTGACCAAATGGTAGCAATCCTTGACTTTGAGGAAGGATGTTACGATACTTTGCTAATTGACATCGGAATGACGATTATTGGGTGTTGTTACACACCAGAACATCAGTTGGATATTGCTTTGGTACACGGTTTCTTGGATGCTTACAATGCATCACGTCCTTTGACAGATGACGAATGGGACAGCTTGGATAGCTTTGTTTATTATGCAGCACTTGCGATAGCGTTCTGGCGATTTAGACAGTTCAATATACGCCATCCGGATGCACATCGCGCTGATTCGTATCACGAGATGATTACCCGCAGCGCGAATTGGCAGTCAGTACGTCTATAAAAAACTTAGTGAATTTGTTAATAATAACGTGAGTTTGATAATTAGATTGAATATAGATGTAGGTTGGGTAGAGCGTAGCGAAACCCAACAATTCAACCATCTTGACAGACCTAAAGAGTTGGGTTTCACTTATTTTTTCGGAAATATCAACCTCAAATAGGGCAACAACCTCTTTTTAGGGTCTGTTTTTATTTTAGATTTCCGTTCTACCCAACCTACGGGATTTATCAAACTCACGTTAATAATATGATGAACCTTGATATCTGCTTTACACCTATAAAAATATGTCTTTAGTAAACCTACAGCATGTAACTAAACTGTACGACCCAGACTTAATTCTTGATGATATTTCAGCCACAATTGTCCATGGAGATAGAATTGGGCTAATTGGCCGTAACGGATCTGGAAAAACAACGTTACTTAAAATTATAGGCGGCATGCTGACTGATTTTAAAGGGGATGTCGTTTTAGCCAGCGGGTTGCGCATTGGATATCTGAGCCAAGAACCGGACTTAGAACGTGATTGCACGTTACGTCAGGAAATGCTCACGGTTTTTGAAGAACGGCTTGCCCTTGAAAATAAAATGCTCATGCTTGCAGAGGAGATGGAGACTCAAGAGACTTCACATCTCCTACAGCAGTACGCCCGTATTCATGAACGGCATGAACGACTTGGTGGTTACGACTATGAACACCGGATAAATCGCGTACTCGGTGGATTAGGTTTTAGTGAACAAGACTTCAACTTACCAGTCGGTGTCCTCAGTGGTGGTCAAAAAAGTAGGGCAACTTTAGCGAAGCTGCTGCTTGAAGAACCTGATCTCTTACTCCTGGACGAACCGACGAATCACCTTGATATTAACGGAATTGAATGGCTGGAAAATTATCTTAATACCGAATATAAAGGTGCTGTTCTTGTTGTATCTCACGACAGGTATTTTTTAGATAAGGTCGTCCGTAAGGTATGGGAGTTGGATGAACATAAAATAAACATTTGTCGCGGGAATTATTCAAAATCCTGTGAAATGAAAGCAATTGAGCGATTAGTTGGCGAAAGAGCATTCAAAGAACAACAAATGTTTATTGCAAATGAAGAAAAATTTATTGAACGCAATATAGCTGGACAACGAACCCGTGAGGCACAAGGAAGACGTAAAAGGCTGGAACGGTTGGAGAGAATCGAAAAACCGAAACCCGATGCACCGACATTAAAACTCAATTTTACACCTGGAGCCCGTGAAGGTGATGACATTCTGCGATGTCAGAGTGTTAGTAAGCAATTTGGCGATAAGGTGTTATTCACGGACCTGAATTTTGAGGTGTATCGCGGTGATATAATTGGAATTTTTGGTCCAAACGGTACCGGGAAAACAACGTTTTTTCGTATGATTTTGGGAGAAGAACAACCGACACAAGGCAACCTATGGGTCGGTCCCAATCTCAAACTTGGATATTATACGCAAGAATTAGAAGGTCTTAATTTAGATAAAGAAATAATTGAAGAGATTTGGGAACTTTGCCCTCAACTGACACAGACGGAAGTCCGTAGTTATTTAGCAAAGTTGCTCTTTCGTGGGAATGATGTATTCAAACAGATTAGGAACTTGAGTGGTGGAGAACAAAGCCGTGTTCAACTGGCGAAGTTGCTATTGAAAAATGCTAATGTTCTTTTACTTGATGAACCGACAAACCATCTTGACATTCCAGCACGCGAGGCACTTGAGAAGGCACTTGCCGAATATCCAGCAACGATGTTCATTATCTCTCATGACCGCTATCTTTTAAATAGCTTAGCGACCAAACTGTTAATTTTTGATGTCACGAAAGATGAGACAAAAACCCGTTTCTTTGAAGGCACTTACGCCAAATATGAAGCAGAACAACAGAAGCAAGTTGTTGATACAGAACAGGAAGACGAAGAAAATCAACAGCAACATAAAAATGTCCAAGACGACACAACAACGAGACAGACTAAGTCAAAATCGAAGCGAAAACGGAAAATGAAGGCGCAACGTTTGGTCGGAAGCAATTAAATTCGATAATTCCCTATAAAAACCCTTTTTTACAACTTTAATTTGACATTCACGGGAAATTACTATATAATTTATGTCGTATACGACGGAATATACCTCTAATATAGGACGTATTTAGAGATGTCAGAAAACCCGAAGTTCAATCAAGAGATTGATGTTGTGATGCGTGTGATGCATCATGCACAAGCAGCAGTCAAGTCCAGGTTTATTCAGGAAGTAGTCCCCAATCGATTGACAATTGTACAGTTCAACGCCTTGCAGCACCTTCATTGGTATGGTCGTGAATCTGGTATGTATGTAAGTGAGTTAGGAGAACATTTAGGTCTTGCTCATAATACAGTATCAGGTTTAGTTGGTCGGCTTGAAAAGCACGGTTGGGTTGTCCGTCGTAAATGTGATGAAGATCGGAGGCGTGCCCGCATTCAACTAACACCGCAATCAGAAGAACTTTTCCGAGAACGAGTGAAACATGCGACAGACTTTTGGCAAAATACCTTTGGTCAACTTTCTCTTGAAGAACGTGAAAATTTGATTGGAAGTCTAAAAAAGTTGAAACAGGTGATGGCAAAACCAGTCTGGCCAAGTTATGCACAGTTACACCCACGTGATGCGGATCATTTGCGGGAAAAATTTGAAACAGAACTTGACGAACTTGCACAAGCAAAACTAAAACTCGTCGGGATTCGGTTAATTCTCGCACAAATCGCTGAGAGTCGGAATGAGCACGAACTTGCAGCGTACCTGAACCAGGCCGCCTCTGAAGAGATCAAACATACAAACCAATTGTTTGCTCTACTCGGTCATGGTGAAGATTTTGATAGACTCCTCTCGGCACTTGTTGATGAAGACAAGGTTGTTTATGAAGAGTTATTAGCGTTACTTGATGATGCCCCATGTGAAGAAGAGGATGAGGAATTAGTCCTCCTCCAACAAATTCTTCAAGAT
>JAPPMR010000309.1 GCA_028818995.1 Candidatus Poribacteria bacterium
CAAAATCGCCGAGCGTCGTTAAGTTCACATAATCCTTGATACCATCAAATTTAAGTGCTTGCTTTACACGTCCACCGACAATTTCTGGGTTTCCCATTATCGTTGCATCATTTTCACCCCATATATCTTCAGCAATTCGGTCTTTAATATTTTGCAGATCAAATGTCCAGTAACTCACAAGTCCATCGGTTACGATATTCTTTGCGTCCGTAATACCACACCACCCAACGATGACCACAGAGAGTGTCAGAACAATGATTAGTTTTTTCATAACATTTTCCTTTTCAAATATGGAAGAAGGTTTATGCTCAAACAGTGTTTGAAGAACTTTTTACAAACTAACGTCTTACCTTTAGTGCGCCCCAGACCGTTGGCAACTTCTGAGTGGGTTCAACGCTGAGACCAATGCCAGATTGAAAATTCTGTAATACCTCTTCATCAGTGAGCATACGATCATAAACACGGACTTCGTCAAAGACACCACGAAAAGACCTTTTTGCCTTACCATTATCATTGATTGCACCAAGAAACACAGGTTGAGTAAACGGTATTAATTTACCAGGGTTTGTAGAATTACCATTGACATCAAACAACTCCCGTATGCTGTCAATAAAGACTACTTTTTCATACCTTCCTCTATTAAACTCGTCTATATACCTATTATACATATATACAATGTGATGCCATTTATCATCTGAAATCGGCGCGGAGCGTGTTCTTGCAGAATGACCACACATTTTAACACTATTATCAACATATTCAATGAGAATATTTTCTTCTTTGTGTTCTATACCATCATTTCCTCCTCCTTGAGCAATGTTATTAGGTAAATTATGAAAGTTTGGTGGTTGAATTGTAGCGTTGAGTTGTAAACCCCAACCCTTATCAACCCAACGATTTGCTCCTCCACAGAATTCTTCTATAACTTTGAATAACGTATTCCGTTTATCATAACTGGTTTTTACCCAGAATTCAAAGGAAGAGGGTCCGGCTCGACTTTGAAAATCGCCGAGATTATCTAAGATCACATAATCCCCTGCGCCATCAAATTTTAGACCTTGTTTCAAATACCCATCAGCTATTTTTGGATTCCCCTTAATGGTTGCATCGTTTTCACCCCATACATCTTTAGCAATACCATCATTAACATCATGTAAATCGAAGGTCCAATAACTTACTAACCCATCTGTCACAATAGTTGCAGCCTGTGTTGTGCCATTTATGGTTATGCTAAACATTATGAGTGTCAAAAGAAACATTAGTTTTTTCATCACGATTTCTCCTTTGGGTGACATTTTGCAAGCTACCGTCTCGCCTTCAGTGCACCCCAGACCGTTGGCAACTTCTGAGCGGGTTCAACACTGAGCGGGTTTCCAGCTTCATAATTCCGTATAACTTCTTCCTGAGTTAGAGGGCGATTGTAGATACGCACCTCATCTATCAAACCTTTGAAAAATCCCTCCGCCTTACCACGATTGTTTCCCGCGCCAAGATAGACAGGTTCTGTGAATGACACGAAATTGCCTGGATTCACCGATCCTTTTGACCTCGTTTTCCATTGCCATCTTCCGTCCATAGCGATGGCAGTTTCTCTCCACATTTCGCCTGCTTCATCTTCATAGGGTGCACCCTTTACATAAACCAAGTGGTGCCATTCACCATCCGATGTTTGGAACGGCCAGCCACCTGCTGTAGCTCTACAACCATGTGCTCCACTTTTATGAGCGAAATATATCAGTACATTTCCATCTTTGAAAGGGTAGGAATCCCAACCCCAACGGTCTAAAGGATCTCTTTCAGCAGGATTAAGATGCCATGCATCATCTCTTTCAATTTTAAGCGTTCTATTGATATCCATTCCCCAAACGGTATAACATTTTAAACCAACTGGATCAATAACTTTGAACAACGTTGTCCAATCTTCCTTATCACTTGTTTTGACCCACGCTTCAAATGTGGATGAATGGATTTTGCTTCCAAAATCACCAAGATTTGTCAGATTGACGAAATCGCCAGAACCATCTAATTTAATCGCTCTGCCTACAATCCCACCAACAGATTTTGGATTTCCCATTATTGTCGCATCGTTTTCACCCCAGACATCTTTTACCGTTTTATCAATAATGTCATCCCGATCAAATGTCCAATGGCTTACAAGACCATCAGTCACTATAGGTTCAGCATACGCGAGGAGTGATAACGCAATAATAAACACAATAAATGTTAAAAGAAACATTACTCTTTTCATTATAATTCTCTCCTTGGTAAATGTGGAAGACGGTTTGACGCTAAAATATTTGATAAGATCATGATAACATTTTGGACATTTTTTAGCAATAAAATTGACTTAAAGGAATGAGTTACGGCTTCCACACATTCTTAATTTAACCCTTGACATCCATACAGATTACTGGTATTATGTAACAAAAACAACAAAGGGCAAGAATGAAAAAGATTACCACCAAATTTCATAAATTTCACCCCTTATTTTTATTCACAATTGCACTTCTTCTAAGCACATCTTATAATTCTGCTTTCGCAGTAGACTTTATCCAATTGGAACGTGAATTTTCAGGTAAAGGCTCATCTCAAGGTGCTTTTAGCAAAGACATTCACCTTGCATTCAAACAGAATATCTATGTGTCTGATACAGAAAACCGACTAATTCAGAAGCTTTCCCCAACTGGCGAATTCCTCTTCCAAATTCCTTCAGACCCAGAATCTTCCGATAATATCTTGCGAAAACCGGGACACCTCACTGTAGATGACCTTGGCAATATCTATGTCGCCGATATAACAGCACATCACATCGCTGAAACAACCGATCCGAAAATATATATCTTTGCACCATGTGTCCACAAATTCAATCCCATGGGTGAGTTACAATACACCTATTTTGTTGACCCTGTTGATGAAAAACCCGGTGTGGTTTTACCTGCCAAAGTTATCATTGATGAAAACGGTAAACCGGCATACGGAATTCAACCTGCTGGACATGATCGCGCCCTTCGCGTTGCTGTTAATGCACAAAACCGACTCTTTATTTTAGACGCAAAACGCGGACGTATTCATAAATTTGCTGCAGATGGCAAAAAACTACTTACATTCGGTAGATATGGTGCAGGCGATGGTGAATTTGATAGGGATGCTGCAGATATTGCAGTTGATGCTCGCGGAAATGTCTTTGTTGCAGATACGGGTAATCATCGCGTTGTTAAATATAATAGCGATGGCAAATTTGTCCGTAGTTTCGGCAGAAAGGGACGTGACAACGGTGAATTTGTAAAACCGATGGCACTTGTCACACTGCCTACAGGTGAGGTTTTAGTCAAGGATGCAAGCCGATTCCGTAGGAAAGTCGGGGGATTGCCTGAGGTTATTGCCCTTTCACCGACATTAACGCAGCTCACTGAAAGCACACCCGGCCAAGCGGAACTTGCCGATACAATTAAGAATGCAACCCGTCCGCAATACGGACCGTTTGCACAAAATCCTATTACAGATGCTGATACTGCTTCCCTGAACCGTCGTTTGCGATTGCTTGAAGAGGCAGAATATCGCAGATTTTTTGACGACAAAGATTATGATGACGATGAGAATGAAGAAGAACTTGCAGAAGAACTAAAACGGGCAGATATTCGCCTGACACTGTTTCATAACGTTATATCACGCATTCAGAAATTTGACAACAACGGTACGTATATTGGACGCATTATTTATGAAACAGACCAATTGAGTGAGGAGAAACACGATCTCACTTTTCTTGATTTTGACCCATCAGGCTATCTCTATCTGCGAGACACCAGTGACTTCACTATCTCACAATATTCTGTAACTGGATTTACTGTAAAACCTTCCCACATGAATGGCTTTTATAGCACCCGCGTCGCTAATCTTAGCAACAACTATCTGGAAGATTATGAGGATATTGACTTCTCAACCGATGTTGAAGATAAACTCAACCAGTTGGAACTCAAAAATCTGTTTGGGTGGACGTATAGTCTTTCTGAACGGTGGCATTTAACTTTTCTTGATGAACTAACATACAGCGAACAGGACGAGCGATATACCACCCCTGCCAAAATAGAGGATAGTTTTGACTTTGAGACACAAGCGTTAGAGAATGCATTTGCGGTAAATCTAAAGTATATCACCAACCCGAATCCGTATCGGTATAAGGAATTGAATCTGTCCGTTGGACGTGTTGATGGCACTTCTGATCTGACGCAGGACGCTCTTTTTCCTGACCTTAATAAGCAGAGTAGAATTGACACTGGCGATGCAAACTCTACAGTGATTGAACTCAATTGGGATATCTGGTCACGGACAAACCTCTGGCTACGCTACGCCGATCTCAATCCCGCAGAGACAAGCCGCAATTTTATTCGCAGATTTTACGATGTTTCGGGTGATCTGTATGAGGTTTTTGGAAGTCGCAATCAGGCGCGGCAGTTCCTCGGTGAATTCACAATAAAGTTTTAAGATATTTCAATACAAAGGCGGGTACAGAAACCCGCCTTTACTTTTAGGAACAAAATGGAATTTCGCGCACTGTATCCTGATGAATTGGAGGCATGGCTTGACCATGTTACCCACGTATTTTCAGCAAGCCGCCAGTATTTTTCCAACCATTGGCATAACGATCCGTGGAAAGATGTAGAAGGTATTCGCGTTGCAGTTGATGATGGCAAAATCGTCAGCACGGTGCGCGTCTTTATCCGAAAGATGTATTTTCACGGTGAATCGATATCCGTTGGCGGTATTGGTGAAGTCAGCACTCGCCCAGAATACCGCACACGTGGACTTGCAACACAACTCCTTAAAGACTCTATTCAGTTCATGGAAAACCGTCAAATCGCTATCTCCATGCTCCACGGTAGCCAACGTATCTATTCTGTTGAAGGATGGGAAAGTGTTCCACGTTACTACGCCAAGAAAACCTTTATTGGTAGGAAACAGCGAGAGTGGAACATTCGTCCAGTCAATTTTGAAGATAGCAACGAGGTTGCGCAGTTCGCTTCTCTCTATGACTCCTATTCTCGCAAATTCAACGGCACTTTCGTTAGAGATGATGCGGCATATTGGACAGATTGGGTGCAGACCGAATCGCCGCAGGCATGGGTTGCTGAACGTGATGGTGTCATTGACGGTTATGTTTCCGTTAGAGGGCGAAATGGAGAATTGGGTGTCAAGGAGTTCGTTGCGTCAGAGGAATTATTTGCAGAGAATGAGGCAACTGATTTTTTTGAAGCTGTATTGTCTGATGTCATTGCACAGATGGATGCAAAGGAACTTGAAGTGGAGTATCCCGCGCCGATTGCTGATGGTTTCAATGCCCCGAAGGTTGAGGCGCATGGCAGCACAATGTATCGCGTTATTCTACCCGATCTGTTCCACCCAAAAATGAGACAAGACCTTTCTGATACACTCCCGGACCTCCTCCATAGTCAATCGGAAACGTTAGCGCAAGACATCAAGTCGCATCATATCTTTTGGCCAACTGATGGGTTTTAAACAGACTGTTTCGGCGCGTTTGGGTAGCGCACTGACCGAGATTAGATTTATGGAGTGATGCTTTCATAGAAGGACACTTGTGGAAACCATTGTTTCAGCAATGCTGTTCCTAATGGGTCACGTTTCTCTAAATCTTCAGTTGTTTCAAAGGGTCTACCTTCACCTACATCGAAAAACCAGATTTCCACCAATTCTGCCCAGTATTCGAGATAACGTTCTTCATAGAGACGATGATAGATATAGTTATCCCAAATACCTTTTTCAAGTGCGTTTTGGTATGCTTCTTGAAGTCTTGATGTAAAAGTTGGGTCATGAAAATGCATCATTATATCAATTGCATGTGTAGTTTCATGAACAAAGGTGCGGAGATAACGATTACCTGGATGACCTATCTGGCTTACACAGAATCCGTGTAAATGAGGCAAATTGTGTCCAACTATACATGTTGATACACCTTCATCTGCTCTGCCGATATATTTGAGTTCAGGTACATCTTCCAAATGAAAAGTGAGGATAGTGTAAAATCTCTCTTTCAATGGGTCTCGTAATATCTCCGTGTGTTTACTGGTCATGATTAAAAGTACTTCTTTTGCTTCTCTAAAAAGCCAATCAGGAACTTGGTCATTACCAATAATTTCAACTCCGTCTGCTACTATTTGGCGTTTAAAGTAAGTTTCTTGTTCTTCTCCAAATGCCTCTGCAGCAGCAAGTTTTTGTTCATAGAGTTCAATGTTTTCTGGCGTTGGATGTGTTCTTCTTACAGTTTCGTAGTAGGAAATTGAACGTTCTCTATAAAACGCCATGCTTTGCCATACATCATCAGTGATTTCGGTCACGATATTAGCGGTCGGATCAGTCACTTCTATTCCAACAGTTGTGAGTAGGTCAAGACTTTCTTTGTTTCCACAACCGATAATAGATAAAACGATTAGGAATAGGACTGATAATTTTCGCGTAACGTCAAACAGATTCATCAAAAATACTACTTTAAATGTTTTTGATGGCACATAACATTTTATTTGCGTTATGTAAAGTGATCAGCTATGTTTGGAGGAGAGGTCAACAACGATGTCGTTCTTTAATGCACGTGCAGCATAAGCAAGCACCGCCCGAATGCTTTCCTCGCTCAATATCGGATAATCTGCAATAATCTCTTCGTTTGTCATACCGCTCGCCAATAACCCCAAAATATGTTCAACGCTAAGGCGTGTGCCTTCAACAATCGGTTTTCCACCAAGAATTCCCGGGTTAGCAATTATTCTAACCATAATTATTTTCTCCATCATGAAGTTTATTAACCTACAAATATTTTACCAAAATCTTCAGATTATATCAAATCGTTTTGTTACCACAAAAAACTTGACATCTAATTCGCTGCAGCATACAATCTTATCAGAGGTAAGTGCATTAATTCACAGGCATGAGATTTTAGGATTGAGGAGGATATGAACATGGCAAAACTACGTGCAGGTATTATAGGGTGTAGTGGTATCGGAACAATCCACGCATCTGGGTTAGTCGGATTGCCAAATGTTGAATTAGCCGCTGGCTGCGATTTTGTGCAAAGCACACTGGATGCTTTCAAGGCAAAATATCAGGACAATTGGGATAACATCTCTCTTTACACAAACCATCAAGAGATGCTTGATGCTGAGAATTTAGATATTGTGACAGTTGCGACTTCCGACCATCGGCATGCGGATCTCGTGGTAGACGCAGCGAATGCTGGTGTAAAGGGTATCTTCTGTGAAAAACCGATGGCTACCAGCGTTGAAGATGCTGATAGGATGCTGGAAGCAACGGAACAAAACGGCACCATTCTATCCATTGATCACACGCGAAGATGGCAACCGTTGTGGCGGCGCACCAGAGACGAAATCGTTGGCGGTGGGCAAATCGGGGATGTCGTGTATGTCATCGGTACATTGAGCGGCGGGCGCGCTATGCTATTCCGTAACGGAACACACTGTGTTGATGCT
>JAPPMR010000684.1 GCA_028818995.1 Candidatus Poribacteria bacterium
GACACCGCCCTTTCACGGCGGCGACACGAGTTCAAATCTCGTCGGGGGTATTTTCCCATAAAGAACCCAACCCACGATAAATGGGTTGGGTTCTTTATTTATAGGAAACTTATAAGACTATCTATTTAGCGTATCGGTAAATCTCAATCAGCAGCCTCAGCAAGCTCCAACAACACGGGTGATTCGACTCGGATAGCATCTTTGATGCAGACCTCTTCGCAAAGCAGACAACCGACACAATCCTTCGGTTTCACAAGTTCACAGATACCAAAGAAACTATCAGCGTGTTCATTTGTAATTGGATCTTGTATTTCAAGGCACTCCCACGGACAGATTTGCACACAGAAATCACATCCGGAGCAGAGTTCTTCATAAATAACGGCGATAGGGCGATACTTACGTTCAGGGATAAATTTACACACTTCACCGAATTGGTCACGAATTGCTTCCACCGGACATACCATGCCGCATGCACTGCAATCAATACACACATCTGGGTCAATAATGTGCAATTTTCCACGATCACCAGTAATCGCATCAACCGGACATTTACATAGACACTGCAGACATCCGATGCATTCGTCAGTAATAAAATATGCCATAATAGTTTACCTCGTACCATCTATTTTAGCACAGTCCAAGATGTGTTGCAACAAGTTCTTCTAATCTTACAGCCCATGCCTCAGGTGAATGTACTTTTCCTGATCGTGCCTCAATAACTTTTCCATTGGTATCAATCAGGAGAAGTGTAGGGATTTCCTGAATGGCAAATTGCTGAGCAAGTGGTCCTTGTATCAATTTGCCTCCATCATAGATATGGTGTCCTTGATAGTTTCTTTCACTGAGTAATCGGTGAAAATCTTCTTCATTTTTCCATCCTGCAATGTTGACACTAATAATGTCAAATCCCTTGGTGTGGTATTTTTGATAGACTGTATCAATATAAGTTAATTCTTCTTCACAGTAGTCTTGGCTTGTCCAAAAATAGAGTAGGACAACTTTCCCTCGGTATGCTTTGGGTGAAACAGGTTTGCCATTAACATCAACTGCTGAGAAATCAGGTACAATGTTTCCGATTCGTGTCATCTCTGTCCATTTCACGAGTTGGCTAAGTTGTTCTTTCCTTGTATCCACAGAGCTTATTTTTCTATTCCTGTCAATAAACCACTGGGAAGGCACCTTGGTTACACCAAAATAGTGAGCAAGATCGCCTTTCCCACCTTCTTCATCAAAAAGCTGCTGCCAAGGAATTTCATGTTCCTCAATGAATTTGCGGAGTTCTGTTTCGTTTTCATCCAAGCTGACACCGATAACCTCTAACCCTTTGTTGTGATATTCCTCATAGACTTTTTTGAGATAAGGAATTTCTGGTGCACAGAAACCACACCACTTCGCACAGAAATTTAGCACCAACATTTTGCCATGGTAATCCGAGACAGATATAGGCGTGCCATCAACCGCGGTCGCGGAAAAATGGGGAAGTTGTAAACCAACCCATGCCTCCTGATTCCATCTAAACTCTGGATGAGGTTCCCATGGATATTCTTGTGCTAATTCAGTTTCACCTAACGTTTCATAAATATCACCGAGTCCGCGTAATGCATACCAATCATTAGGTTCGTGTTCCAAATGATGCTCAAAAGCCTGTTGCGCTTGTACAATCAGTACCTTGTAACGTGTAATCAGCTCAGCATTTTCCTCGGGACTTTTCATCAGCTTACGATAGATCACACAAGGTGTTGTTCCTACCTCTTTATACAGTCTTACCAACCAATGGTACAATTCTGACTTGCCTTGTCGTTGTGCCCTTTCAAACAATTCTTCAAGTAACGTAAGCGAAGTATTATAATTAATTGCATAAAAACAGATTTCTGCGTCATTAGGTACCAAAGTGATTGCTTGTTCATTAAATGTACTATAACCTTTCTGCTCAATTACCGCTAAAATTTTTGCTGCAGCACCGTTTTCAGGTTGTTTTTCATATACATCTTCAGCGAATTCTCTCAGTTCCAGAAGCATCGCATCAGGGAACAGTGGAACGTACTCTGGAAGTTGCGATGGTAGTGTCGTCAGACCGTCAATAACTCCTGCTTCTATTTTTGTTTTGAAGTAATCTAAAAGTTTTTCCTGCACCTTGGGTGTCAGTTTCCATTTTGGCACTGAAAGTCCACGGTTATCCAATGTATCAAGATAAGCATCCCAAAAATCCGTATTCTCAGATGTTTCATTCTCAAAGATGTTTGAGTCGGTTGATTCTGCTACCATTACTTTGTTAAATACCGCTTGTTCTTCGGATATCAAATCTCTACATTTCCCAATTGTGCCTTTACCTTCACCTATTCCCATAATCCTATCCCCTTCCCGCTTTTCCCAATATCGTTTATCGAATGTTTTTAGACTTGTATATACTGAATAAGGTGTTACTCTCTGTCGCCGATAGAAAAATCTTACTTCATGGTAACGTGCTGAATTGTCTTGCTGTTTTGCCCACTCAAATATGTTTTCAAGTGCGGTGAAAATTTCAAACTTCCCAGTTATGTGTCCGTAGGAACCATGTCTTCTCCTATACTCTTTTATCAAAAGCAGATTCAGACATAGATCTTTTGGTAGCAGTGTTAATGCTTTTTCCATAAACGGCAATACCTCATTGAACCCCATTTTCGTATAGGCAACAGTTGCCAATAGTACGGATGCTGGTCCATTGTCAGGATCAGTGTCAAGGAAACTTTCAGCTAATGACCGTAACTTTGGCAACATCTCTTTTGGGAAACGCCAAAAATAGTCGGAAAGAGTAGGAGGGAGTGCAGATTCACCATCTGTAACACCTTCCTCAATTTTGGTCTTAAAGTAAGCGATGAGTTTATCCTGCATCTCCGCGTCCATCTCCAATTCACCCGTGCCTGCTGAAAGCCCGAAGTTGTAAAGTGAGTTGAGGAACGTATACCAAAAATCTGTGGAATCGTATTTTTCTCTCATAATTGTTCACCTATACTGTGTTATGAAATGCCTACATATTCTCTATAGGTGCGCTGCCACAAGTTTTTCCAAATTTGTAGTCCAAACTTCAGGTGAATGCACTTGTCCGTACCTTGAATGAATTACCTTACTGTCTTTATCAATCAACACAATTGCTGGAAGTGGCCGCCATGGGTCTATACCGAATTGGTTTGCCAATGCCTCATACGGACCGAAACCAAAGGCTTCGAATCCCTTCGTATGGTATTTACGATATATTGTGTCCACTTGTGTTAGCACCTCCTCACTGTTACCAAAAAAGAGTAGGACAACTTTGCCTTTACATGCAGAGGATGAAATAAGATTTCCCTTTATATCTTCTGCTGAAAAATCTGGAATTACGTTGCCAACCCGCGATATTTCTGTCCAGTTCACGAGATGCCCAAGCCTTTCCTGTCTGGTCTCAACCGAGATAATTTTTCCATCTCGATCAATGAGCCACTGCGAAGGAACACTATTAATACCAAAATACTGAGCAAGTTCACTTTTCCAACCTGTGCCTTCAAAAATCTGTATCCACGGAATATCATGTTCTTCAATATATTCCCGTAGTTCCGCTTCGCTTTCATCTAAACTTACACCGATAACGTCAAAACCTTTGTCGTGATGCTCTTTGTATACTTCTTTGATATACGGAATTTCTGGGGCGCAGAAACCACACCACTTTGCACAGAAATTGAGGAGTACCAATTTACCACGGTAGTCAGAGAAAGATAAGGGTGCACCATCAACAGTGGTAGCGGAAAAATTGGGTAGTTGTCTCCCAACCCATGCTGTTTGCTCCCATCTAAACTCTGAATGCGGTTCCCATGGATATTTTTTCGCTAATTCAGTTTCACCTAACGTTTCATAAATATCACCGAGTCCGCGTAAAGCATACCAATCGTCAGGTTCTTCTACAAGCCGTTCCTGAAAAGCGTATTGTGCTTGGACGATTAAGGGTTTGCATTTTGCAAGCAGTTCGGCGTTTCCTTCAGCATTTTGCATCAGATTGCGGTAGATATGACACGGCGTTCTACCAACCTCTTTATAAAGTTTTGTAAGCCAATGATACAATGTGGATTCATCTTGCCGTTGTGTCCTTTCAAATAATTCTTGAAGCGCTGAAAGCGTCAATTCAAACAATGGGTCATGACGATTACCGATACTTTCACTGTAACGTCTAATTGCCAAATAGCAAATTTCAGCATCGTTAGGCAACAACTCTATCGCTTGTTCAAGGAACGGGGATTCACTTTTCTCCACAATGATTGCTAACATCTTTGCTGCAGCACCGTTTTCTGGTTGGTTTTCAAGCACTTCTTCAGCGAATTCACGGAGTTCCAAAAGCATCGCTTCAGGGAAAATTGGAACATATTCTGGGAGTTGCAATGGCAATCTCGTTTGTCCGTCAACAACGCCTTCTTCAATTTTTGTTTTGAAGTAATTCAATAGTTGTTCTTGGACTCTCGGTGTGAGTTTCCATCGTCGTCCTGAAAGTCCAAGGTCTTCAAGGGTATCAAGATATGCCTCCCAAAAATCGGTATTTTTGGATGACGTATCAAGTAGTTTCTGTTGCTCATCCGATTCTTGAACCGAATTTTTCTGAAAAGCTGCTTGTTCCTCTGGAGACAAATCTCTACACTTCTTGATCAACGCGTTACACTCTTCAATTTGATTTCTACACCACTTCGAACGTTCAGGATTTTCAAGGCCCTCCTTAAAATCCATGAGTTTATCTTTAAGGTGCTTATAGACTGTGTAGGGGGTTATCCTATGTCCCCAATAAAATGACCTTGCTTCCTGATAACGATCATTATTGTCTTGTTGTTTTCCCCACGAATACAAGTTTTCAAGCACCTTGAGAATAATGCCTTGTTTCTCGAAATCCCCAAAATAACCGTGGCTACTTCTATATTCGTCAATAATCGCTAAATTCATACACGGATCATTAGGAATTGACTCCATATTAATATCTAAAAGGGATGGTCGTTGGGATTCCCAATCTGCCCGTTCTACTAATGTGAGAATCATGGATGCTGCACTGTTGTCCGAATCTGTTTTGAGAAAACCATCTGCTAATGTTTGAATTTTCGGTAATATCTCTTCCGGAAACCGCCAAAAGTAATTATGAATACCGGGTGGAAGTGCGGTTTCTCCATTCGTGAGTCCTACCTCAATCTTTTCTTTAAGATAAACAAGAAGTTTTTCCTGTGTCTCATCATCCATTTCCAATTCACCTTTTCCGGCTGAGAGCCCCTCGTTATAGAGTGAATTGATAAAGGTATACCAGAAATCTGTAGAATTGTATTTATCGGTCATAATTCTCCTATATTAAGTTTACAAAACATTGCAGTGAGTTCGGCAAAACGTTATTAATCAAATTTCAAATCACCAAACGGTTGCCCATCTTGGTCTGTGATACGCATATAAAAAGCACATGCCCCTTCCTCATTACACACCTTAACGAGAACACTGTTTTTGCCCGGTTTGAGTGTCACAGGAATCGTATATGTATCAATTATTGCCATAAAGGCTTTAGTATGGGAAAATACCTCTTCACCGTTTAGCCATACTTTCCCTTGGTCGTCACTATCGAATCTGAATTGGACCTCCCGTTCATCTGGAGAGGTAACAGTTGCGAAAGTATAAAAAACTTGCCAATCAACATTCTTTTCACCGAGATGGTTATAGCCATCTAATTTGTCATCGGTAAACTTCTTCCAACTTACCAACCCATTTAGCCCATCATATTTTGTTGTCAAATCAATCTCCGTAATGTCTTCAGGAATGTATGCGGTATCGTAACCGATACCACCAGCATTGTCAAATGGACCAAGAACCATCCATGCGTCTTCTGTAACAAAACCCGTTTTTTGAATATGCTCATCTGCCTTCTCAAGCATACCATGATCACGATAAAACTCAGCCAAAGCAAAGTGAGTATCTAACTGAAGTCTGAGACCTTCTGGACTATTCGTATCAAGTTCAGCAGTTATATCGTCAATTTTTTGGACATACGCATCTGCTTTGTTAAGCATTTCTTTATTACGATAATATTCAACCAGACTGAGGTAGGCATTTAACTGAAAACTTATACTTTCTGTGGGAAGGTTTTCAGTTAGAGCGTTAATTTTTTGAATATGTTCATCTGCCTTCTCAAGCATATCGTTATCGTGATAGAATTTAGCTAATACCAGGTGGGCGTTTAGCTGGATACTCAGGCTATCGGGGAAAGAGTCAATTAATTTATTCACCATATCAGCGAAACCTTCTTTGCCCTGAACATCTTTGCCAATTTTGCCAATTTTGGCAAATAACTGACGATGAAAACCTGGGTGTGTTGTGACATTCTGATCCTCTCTATAATAATCTGCAGCAGATAAGTATTTCGTGAATTCTACAAACGCATCATCATACCATTCGTTTGCCAGATATACCTCACCCTTCGTCAAGATATGATTCGAGATTTTTGGTTTTTGTGTTGAGTACTCAAGGAATTGCATCACATTCTCTGTGGTTTGTTCTTCAGTGGAAATATCCGCTTTAGATCCACGTTCTTGATCCTTTTCGCGTGCGCTACTTAACACTTCTTCCCAATCCCAAAATAGAATGGTGCCACCACCCACACTGATCAGAGTTTTATTATCAGGTGAGAATGAAAGATTTTGCACTGATACTGAGTGTCCATCAAGCGTAGTGAGTATTTCTCCAGTATTTACATCCCATAATTCAATATTACCACCCCAGAAACCAACTATAAGAATAGTATTATCTGGAGAAAATATGGATGTATGGGAAAAACTTTTATCACCTTCTGCGATTTCTTTAAAGTGGGGAATCTTCGCTCTACCTATCATACGGATCCGTTTCGTACTTCCCACAGCAATTAGAGAACTGTCTGAAGAGAACGCAAATTGCTGAATAGGTTCTCTGTGCATATTGTCTTTTGGAGGTATTTCCTCAAAAAATGAACTTAACTCCATGCCAGTGTTCACATCCCAGAGTTGAACATGTCCCCCCGATGTTCCACTGATAATTCTTTTTCCATCTGGCGAAAACGCGACAGTTCTGATATGCGGTTTATGCTCATCGGAATCTTCGTCGTGTTCTGAAGTAATAATCTCACGTTTTTCACCCGTTTCTATATTCAACAAGCGGATTTTATTGCCGCCACCACTTGCTACGGTTTTCCCATCTGGCGAAAATACTTTAAGATATGAATTGGGAATAGTCTCCAAATCCCGACCCGTGTTAACATCAGTCAAACGGAGCACACTGTCATTATAGTTTGGTTTAGAAGGATCGCTTTGTGTGCCGTGATTACCAAGTTTCGTTCCATCAGGCGATAATACGAAAGTCCTGTAAGTTCTCCAATATAATGGTGTCTCAAGCATCGCTTTGGTTATGGAAGTTGTTTTTTGTGATTTCTCCAAATCCCATACTGAAATTATACCAGTGCTTGACACACTCACTAATTTGGAACTATCCTTTAAAAA
>JAPPMR010000190.1 GCA_028818995.1 Candidatus Poribacteria bacterium
GGCACTCACACGTGCACGGGGCGTGGCAGGAGATGTAGAAGGGATAGGCAACCAATTTATGGAGATTGCACACGCCTTTTGCTATAAGCAACCACTCACACCTGAAGAAATTGCTGAAATCGTGCATACCCGCCAACGCAAAGAAGCGCAAGTCACCCGAAAAACGAAATCACGACGGAGACGGAGCGGAAGAACTCAAAAACCTGCTGCTAATGTAAAATCAGGGTATGGTGGACTTATTGATATTGAATTCGCTGCGCAAACACTTCAGCTTATCCATGGTCCCGAGACGACTTCTGTTCGTGTCCCCAATACCCTCCTTGCAATTGAAAGACTGCATACTATTGGTGTTCTGACAGAAACACAGCGTGCAGGATTATCGGAGGCGTATCAATACCTTCGGCGCGTGGAAAACGCATTGCGGATTGTTCATGACCGTGCCTTAGATGCGTTGCCTACAAATCGTGCAGAATTGGCACAATTAGCACGAAGGCTTGGATATGCTGAGACCGAAGATACGTCTATTGTGGAGGCATTTTCACAGGATTACGGGAAGTGGACAGAAAAGACTCGTGCGCTTTTCAACGAGATTCTTGTTAATTGAATCAGGAACGTAGGTCGGATAGAGTTTGCGAAACCTGATGGGAACGGTAACATATACCAAACTCAAGGTAGGCGCGTTTTGCAACGCGCCTGTATCTGTCCTAAAGTCTAACGGCGCGTTTACAAAACGCGCCTACAATGGATAGTTGCATCCTTGATGCGTTACAAAAATATAAAACCTTAAGGAAACATACATGGCATCCGAATCGTCACCTATCAGTTCCCTTTTCCCGAAAAATGTAATAATATGCATCGGGGACGGGATGGGTTTTGAAGCGGTCAAAGCAGCGGGCTACTACGCATCAGGTGAAACAGACACACTTTCCTTTGAAAGGTTCCCTCACCAAGCGCAAATAAAAACCTATGCAGCAAACACACCAATGACTGACTCTGCCGCTGCTGCAACTGCTATGGCAACAGGACACAAAGTCAACAACGGTGTCATTAGTATGGAAATTCCTGGCACAGGAACTCCGTTGAAAACACTCCTTGAAATTTCTCAGGAATTAGGTAAAAGAACAGGACTTGTCTCAACCACTTACATTACCCACGCTACTCCCGCCGCATTTGGTGCACACAACCCAGAACGTAACAACTTAGGTGAAATCGCCCATGATTACCTCCATCTTACCCGTCCCAACGTGCTGTTGGGTGGCGGAGGCAATGGGATTACAGAAGAGAGAGCCGAATCCGCTGGATATACAGTCGTAACTGATCGACAGGCACTGCTTAACCTCAATACCGATACGGAAACCTTTGTTTCTGGGCAGTTTGGGCAGTCTAACATCCCGTATATGTTTGATGGTACCAACAATTTACCGCATTTGTCTGAAATGGCAACGGTGGCGTTGGACATTCTCTTTAACAATGAAAATGGGTTTTTCCTACTTTTGGAAGGTGGCCGGATTGACCATGCTGGACATTCTAACGATATAGAACGTCAACTCTTGGAGACAATTGAGTTTTCTAATGCGGTGCAAACCGTTTATGATCGGGTGTCAGATGATGAGGATACCATTATTCTTGTCACTGCTGACCACGAAACGGGTGGATTGCGAGTACATAAAAACAGTGGACAGGGAAAAGTGCCTGAAATCTCTTGGACAACTGGTGGGCATACTGTAAGCAATGTACCACTTTACGGTTGGGGTAAGAACGCTGACCGCGTTGAAGGTGTCATGAACAATACGGATCTGATTAAAGTGGTATCAGGAACAGGAGACTTGGATGGGGTTCAACTTACGCTATTGTAGTAAAATTCATTTTTTTAAACTGTAGGCGCGGTTTAAAACCGCGCCTACCATCAAATTGTGTTATGGGCACTATCCTTCTGAGCGGAGTTGAATGAGTTTATTCACAGCATGGATATATGCCTTAGCACTTGCCTCAATAATATCCGTACTTGCACCGTTTCCTGTGATGACGTGTCCATTGTCCTGCACCTTTAACGTAACTTCACCGATGGCATCCTCACCTTCTGTCACAGAACGGATTTGATAATCAATCAGGTTCAACTTGATTTTGACGATCTGATTAATTGCCTTAAAGGCTGCATCAACAGGACCATCGCCGGTGGAGGCATTCTCAACTATTCCTTCCTCTGTGCGAATACCAACGGTGGTTGTTGGTGAAATCTTCGTTCCACTGACAACTTGGATGTAGTTAAGTTCAAAGGTAGCAGGAACGGTACGAATCTCGTCGCTCATGATCGCCTCAAGATCAGCATCATGAACAGCCTTTTTCTTGTCTGCAACGCGGAGGAATCTTTCATAAACCTTCTCTAACTGATCTTGATCCAACTCATACCCAAGTTCACTAAGACGATGTTTTAAGGCATTCCGTCCAGAACGTGGGCTGAGAATTATTTGGCTCGTTTGCCAACCGATCTCTTTCGGGTCAATGATTTCAAAGGTTACACGCGACTTAATGATACCATCTTGGTGGATTCCTGAACTGTGTGCAAAAGCGTTTTCCCCGACAATTGCTTTGTTCGGTTGCACAGGAATACCCATCGTTCGACTCACACGCCTGCTGATAGGCACAATCTCTTTGGCATTAATATCAGTGTAATACGCTTTAAAGTAATCGCGTCGGGTTCGGATTGCCATGACGACCTCTTCAAGCGAGGTGTTTCCAGCACGTTCCCCAAGTCCATTGATAGTGCACTCCACCTGCCGTGCCCCTTGCTCAATCGCAATTAGACTGTTTGCCACTGCCAACCCTAAATCGTTATGACAGTGAACACTTATGACGGCATCGTCAATATTTGAGACATTTTCTTTGATTCCTGCAATGAGACCACCAAATTCTGCTGGGACTGTCCACCCGACGGTTTCAGGGATATTGACAACATTCGCACCTGCGGCGATGGTAGATTCAACTACCTCGTACAGATATGCCAATTCTGTCCGCCCCGCATCCATTGGCGAAAACTCAACGGTTGCATCTGGATGATCTGCACACAAATTCTTTGCATAAGCAACCGCTTCCACCGCCATTTCCAGGGTTCTCTCTGGCGTTGTGCGGGTGATGCGTTCCATGTGGATAGTTGATGTGCCAACAAATGTATGGATACGTGCGCGGGGAGCATCTTGGATCGCTTTCCATGCTGCCGTTATATCCTTTTCAACAACGCGTGAAAGCGCGCAAATTTCTGGACCCTTAACCTCGTTAGCTATGCGTTGAACAGCATCAAAATCTCCCGGAGACGAAATTGGAAACCCAGCTTCAATGACATCAACATTTAATTTAGCGAGGTGCTTGGCAATCTCCAATTTTTCTTCAATGCCGAGAGCGGCTCCGGGAGTTTGCTCCGCATCTCGGAGTGTTGTATCAAAAATATAAACCTTTTCTTGGTTAGCTTCAAAATCGTCCACGGTTGTGTCCTCCAAATGGGTTACCTGTCCGTTTTTAGAAGGGATAATATACCCTCTTCAATGGAATAAAACTTTTCCCTTATATTTCTCTACCAACTGCGATAGCAATAGGTTTCAGTTCTTGTATGAGTGTCTCAAATTGATCAGGAAACAGAGATTGCGCGCCATCACCCGTCATAGAATTATCTGGATCATGATGTACTTCCAATAATAGTCCGTCTGCCCCAGCGGCAACGGATGCTTTTGTCATATCGCACACCAGGCTTCGGATGCCGGTACCATGGCTCGGATCAACAACGATGGGCAGATGGCTTAATTCGTGAACAACAGGAACGGCGTTGAGATCCAGTGTGTTGCGTGTGTGGGTTTCAAAAGTGCGGATTCCTCGCTCACATAAAATTACATCTGGGTTTCCTTCAGAAAGAATGTATTCCGCAGCAAGCAACCATTCCTCAATTGTAGAAGACATCCCGCGCTTCAGAATAACCGGTTTTCGGGCACGACCCACTTCACGCAACAGATAGAAGTTTGTCATGTTCCGTGTGCCGAGTTGAAAAACGTCTGTATATTCCCCGACAAGTTCAACTTCATGGGGCGTCATGACTTCTGTAACAATGCCTAATCCTGTCTCCTCTTTGGCTGCGACAAGCATTTTCAATGCATCTGTTCCAAAGCCTTGGAAACTATAAGGACCTGTGCGAGGTTTAAATGCACCCCCTCTAATAAAACCAGCGCCTGCTTCTTTCACCAGTTTCGCTATGGTTACAATCTGTTCAGTACTCTCTACTGCACAAGGTCCCGCCATAACTGCTAACTTCCGTCCCCCAATCTTAGTCCCGTTTGTGGAGATAACAGTCGGTTCATCCCGAAATTGGCGGCTTGCTAATTTATATGGGGCAGTGATCGGCATCGTCCTTTCAACGCCAGACATTGACTCCATCGGAATATCGCCAAGCAATGTTTTATCTCCTATTACACCGATGACGGTGCGTTGTTCGCCAGTTGAAATCTGTGCTTTCAACCCTACACTCTCAATCCGTTTGACAATTGCGTCAATTTGATCGGGTGTTGCATCCGTTTTGGTAACGATTACCATGGTTATCAATTTCCTCCGACAATAACTCTGTTTCAAGTCAATGTTGATGATTACTAAAAAAATAACCCAACATCGAATTGTTATCGACGCTGGGTAGTGATATATGAGATCGATTAAAACTTTTTCATGAGTGCTTACAAACTATCACCACCTACCGCCGCAGTACAAAAACGGGTACAACCCGAGCGTAAAGAGCGCCCAAAGGCTAAAATAATAGTCCCGTAAAAATGTGAGAGCGGACTGTGTTCCACTCGTTAGTACTGTAGAGGTGATCGTGTGTTCAAACTTCTGCATCACAAAGAATCCCTAATTTCTTTGGTTGTAAGCCTTCTCGGTTTTCTTGTTTTATAAAACGTTATTCCAAACAAAACGTTTAAAATTAAAACTGCTTTTTAATATGATAACATACTTTATAAGGTTAAGTCAAGTTTTTAATTCATTTTATCCTTTGTAACAAAACAGTTTTAGTCAATCCAATTTTTTCTGATAGGGAGCGCATTGCCCATCTATTCCATGCTTTTCTCAAGAACAACACGATGATAACGCTTTTTACCTGCACGCAGAAGTAACGCGTTTTCCTCTAACAGATTAGCATCAATGACGGTATCTATCACCTTATACTGCTTCTCATTGATATATGCGCCCCCCTGTTGAATCAGGCGGCGCGCTTCACTTCTGGAAGTAACTAAGCCTACTTCATAGCACAACTCCATTATCGGAATGCCAGTGTTGAGTATTAGCGCCCCTCAGCATAACTGACGACTCTAAGCACATAACACTATTTTTTTGATTGATCACTTTCTTGTGTTGGTGGTGGTTCATTGAATTCCACACC
This sequence comes from Candidatus Poribacteria bacterium, assembly GCA_028818995.1. The sequence goes on from JAPPMR010000190.1 coordinate 5,411, forward strand.
TCGCGCTTCAGCCTCTCTTCGCCTGCGATCCCACGCTGCAACTTCCCTGTAAACTTCCGCTTTTGCCTCCGCTATCATTTCTTTTTCTTTTTTGATATGTTCTCTGAAACGCCGTAACATGATGTCTGCTCCCTCCCCTAAAATAATCAATAAAGTTGATGCTGCTATTATTTTTGAGATGTTATCAACTACAAAGTAAAGAGCATCAACTGCTTTGTAGTTTTCAAGAAAACGCTGATGCAAAATGACACAAACGATAAGTATTACTACATAGAAACTGAACCACAAAATAGTATTTTCAGCATCTTTGACGGTAAATATAGATGATCGTTTATTTTTGTCCTCTATAGCGTCTTCCTCTTCTAAATTTTTCATCCTCGCTTTGCCTTTGTTTATAAAATAACATGTTTTAGACTGAATTTCAAGAGAGATTAACAGGACTTATCCAATAAATTACGATCATAGTAGATTTTGGAATTTATTGGATATTCTGCACGTCGCCCATCTATTCTATGCTTTCCTCAACCACAATACGGTGATAACGTTTTTTACCTGCACGCAGAAGCAACGCGTTTTCTTCTAACAGATTAGCATCAATGACAGTATCTATCGCCTTATACTGCTTTTCATTGATATAGGCACCTCCTTGTTGAATCAGACGGCGCGCTTCACTTTTTGAAGTTGCTAAGCCTACTTCATGGAACAACTCCATTATTGGAATGCCTGTGTCAAGTCTGTCACCTGAAATGGTGGTTGTAGGCATTGCATCAAGATCAAGTGCACCACCGCCACCAAATGCAGCGCGCGATGTTTCCTCCGCTTTGTCTGCCTCAACCTTTCCATGTGCAAGCTTAGTTGCTTGGTATGCAAGCACCGCTTTTGCTTCACGGATTTCATCATGTTCCAAGCTGCCAAGTCGCTTCACTTCATCCATCGGTAAGAAGGTAAAATATGCTAAGAACTTTTCAACATCACGGTCATCCGTGTTAATCCAGTACTGGTAGAATTGGTAGGGCGAAGTCTTATTTGAATCAAGCCATACTGCGCCGCCAGCGGTTTTTCCCATTTTTGCACCACCAGCTGTCGTAAGTAATGGAAAGGTCATACCGTATACGCGTTTTCCCTCAATCCTACGCACGAGATCAACTCCAGCAAGGATATTGCCCCACTGATCATCACCACCGAGTTGGAGAACACAATTGTATTTTTGGAAAAGACACAAATAATCGTACGCTTGTAGCAGTTGGTAATTAAATTCAAGGAACGAAAGCCCCATTTCGCGTTCAAGCCGTTGCCGATACCCTTCAACTTTGATCATCTCATTGACACGAAAATGCTTACCGATGTCGCGTAGAAATTCAATGTAGTTTAGAGAAAGCAGCCATTCAGCATTATTCAGAAAGAATCCTGTGGTGTCATCTAAATCAAGGTAACGCTGTAGTTGTTGTAGAATACTTGCTCCATTTTTTTCAATTTGTTCAGCAGAAATCATTGCACGCATCTCTGTTTTATCTGTCGGATCACCAATCATTGTAGTGCCGCCGCCGATGATTGCAATGGGTTTATGTCCGCCACGTTGCAGATGTGCCATCGCCATAATCGGCACAAGACTTCCAGCATCGAGACTGTCTGCTGTTGGATCAAAACCAACGTAATATGTTATTTGATTTGCAGAGAGTAAACGGGAAACCTGCTCTGCATTCGTACACTGTTGGACGAAACCCCGTTCTTGTAGAGTCTCAAAAAGATTTGACATGGAAGTTGTTCCTTCTTAGAATTTTTTACCGAATTCTATAATACCATGCAAGGCAAGGGTTGTCAAATCTGTTTGGCAGGCAGACAGAGGCATTCAATTGTCGGTTTTCTAATTCAGAATCGTCCAATTGTGCCTCAAAAACGAAAAAGAGGCGTAATGAATTGCGATTAAACACGTTTGTTATTAAATCGGGGTTACAAACCCTTCCACAAGAACACTTCGCGACAATTGAATGTCTCTGATTCGGCAGGCGTTTAGGATTTATACCAAATTAACGTGATCCATATTGTTTTTCCATTTTGCAAATCCACTCAAAAC
>JAPPMR010000484.1 GCA_028818995.1 Candidatus Poribacteria bacterium
TTAAAAATTGAAAACAATTCAAAAATTTTACGTGTCCAAAACTAATTATTGCGAAACTTATTGCCAAAATTTTTGCCTTATAATTGCATTTCATGCAACCTTTCCTTCCTTAAAACACGACTATAGACTATAAGGTAATTTATTTGGAGGATTGGCATGAAAAATGACGACGTTAATCTGATTCAACGCATCTTGTCGGGGGATGAAAATGCTTTCACCACGCTTGTGCAAAAGCACCGAAAGTGGGTTCACTCCCTTGCATGGCAAGAAATCGGTGACTTCCATGCAGCGCAAGAAATTACGCAGGACACCTTTATCCATGCTTTTAACTCCCTGCCAACGTTACGAGACCCTAAACGTTTTTTAGGGTGGCTGCGCGTAATAGCAAAACGTCGGTGCGTAGAGTGGATCCGAAAAAAGCCAATTGTCATGCAGTCTATAGATGCGATGCCGAAATCAGAATTGGAGCGTCTGTTCTACGTGCGCTATCTTGAAGAAGAACATTCGCAAGCGTCAACAGATAGATTGCGCGAAGTCGTGGAAAATCTCCTCCAAAAACTGCCAAAGTCTGAACGTTCCGTAATGGTCCTACACTATTTTAAAGGTTTGACGTGTGAAGAGGTGAGTACGCGTTTAGACGTATCGTTAAACACGGTAAAAAGTCGGCTATATCGTGCACGGAAGAGGTTGGAGAAGGAGGAGTCAATGATTCGCGAAAATTTGAGTCCGAATTTATTGAGAAGCGAACCACGATACATCAGCATTCAAGCGACTGCGGTGACGGAAAACGATGAACATTTGGCAGAAGGCGGTTTTAGGCTCAGACGAACCGACAAGTTTTTTACATCTTACGGTATTGGCACGAGAGGGCAAGATGGTGGTGATCCATCACCGATGTATATGTTACTACACTATATCAACCACGGCAAGATTAATCTTTTTAGGTTTCCTGTGACTATTGGAAAAAATTGGGAGCAAGAAGGTGCTTGGAAATCAAAGGCAAGAACGACTTTGGAGGGATATGAAAAGGTTGAAGTGTCGGCAGGAAATTTCCATAGATGTCTGAAACATAAAACCGTTTTCACGGATGCTGACTTAGAAGATGCCAATGCTGAATTACGAAACGCACTTGTGAACGGTACCCGTTATTTATGGTTCGCGAAGGGTGTCGGACTCGTAAAGATGCGATATGAACACGCCAACGGAGTCACAACCGAAGCCGAATTGTTTAAATACCATGTTCCGCTTGAGGGTGGAGAATACCTCCCTGTGCAAGTTGGGGCGCTATGGACATACAAATGGCAAAATAGCTACCGTGACGAGGCGGTTTTTGAGGAATGGCACGTTATTAGGAATTTCAGTAAACCCGCGGACATCGAAAACCCGTTGGAACTTGCATCGGCAAGATATGAAGTCACAATAGATGCTGATGAGCCACGTGTAGCAGAAGTCAAATGTATCCTAACACCGAAAATTGGCAGTGGTGCTGAAAGCGGTAGAAAACATTTGATGTTATCCATGAGCCGCTTTCTTACTGGATGGTTGTATGATGGGTATGCTCGCTATCTTCGCGATTTTACAGTCACCGATGCAAACGGAGAAACGTTGCCTATTGAAGAGATTGACAAAACACAATGGATTGTTGAAACGCAAGGTGACTCGCCTGTGACGTTGCGCTATAAAGCGTTGTTGAACCATGATAAGCGAGATTGGCCTACAGGTAGGGATGAAGTGCCATATACCCAGGAAGATTGCATCTTCTGGACCGGATATGCGCTGTTTGTGGTGGGTAAAGTGAAAGATATTGAATTGCAAGTAAACGTTCCTGATAATTGGCATGTCTCAACGGCATGGGAGCGGATTGAACCTGGAAAACACCGTTTCGTTTGCAAAGATCAGGATGACTTGATGAATGCGTATCTTGTGCTTGGTGAACACTGGGAACGACTGGCAAAATCTGGAGATGCTGAGATCGTGCTTGCTATTGGTGGACGTTTTAAAGCGTCTATGGATAAGATTCAGCGTGCTATTGAGGCAATTCTGCGGGCGTATACAGAAGTATTTGGGGGCACTCCAAAAAACAGGATGCTGTTTGTCGCCAATCCTTATGGCGCGGAGGGGTATCGCAGCGGTGGTGCCTCAGGACGGAGCATTACTGCCCTGATTGGAGGCGAATTAGATGAAACCAATAGTAGTTTTTGGGCAACTTTGGTGGCAGGCGTAGTTTGCTATATGTGGAATGGTAAAGCAATATATTATGCTAAGCAGGAATATTGGTTCACCGAGGGGTTCACTTCGTATTATGCAAATATTGTTTGTACTCGACTTGGACTTATTTATAAAAACGATTTTCTTCTCAATCTTAAACGTTCATGGGAATCATACCTATCAGAACAAGGTACACGTTCTATGCGAGAGGCTGGCAAAAATAAATTTGCCAACAGTGCACTTGTTTATGACGGTGGAAGCCTCATTGCGATGGCTTTAGACTTACAGATTCGCGCGCTAACGCAAAATCGGAGTAGCTTAGACCATGTGATGAAGCAAATGTATAAGGAGTTTGGACTTACCCAAAACAGGTTTGCAATTAACGATGTCATCAGGATTGTGAGCCAAATTGCAGGTAAAGATTTTGAACCGTTCTTCAATAAATATGTAACAGGCACGGAGCGATTGCCATTAGAAGAATATCTTAAAAACGCAGGGGTAGGTGCCCAAATAGAATCTGGCGAAAGACTACCGAACCTCAAGTATATCCTCAATGAGATGCTGTTCATTCGTTCACTCAGGAATAAGAAGGTGGGTAGTCTGATTATTTTTCGATCCCCAAAGTATCAAGATGGTGACAAACTTGTTGCGATCAACGGCATACCTGTGAAGGTGTCTGACGATATCAGGAGGATGGCAAAAGACTGGAAATCGGGTGATGTCGTAACGTTAACTCTTGAGCGAAAAGGGGAAGAAATTATCCTACCAACTACATTAGGTGGCATGTCTGGAAAACCACCGCTTGAGGCAGCGAGTATAAATATCACCATTACCCAAAAATCTGATATTACGGAGACGCAACGTGCTATTTGGACAGGGATATTAGGAAACAGTCCATAATTCGCTTCCGTGCCTTCCAAGCATAACATTCCCGAAATTTCATTTTATGCAACCTTTCTCCTTTAAAACGCGACTTAATGACACAAGGCAATTTTACTATAAAAACGTGCAATCCAATATCTTCGAAAAACAATGATTATGCACGTTTCAATACCAAGATTACGTCTTTAATTAATAGGAAATAATGTTCACACTTTGGCTGATTATCCAACGAGAATTTGTCTCAAATATCTTAACATCCCGATTCATGATTGGGGTTGTTGTGTGTCTGCTTTCAATTGCTGTCGCCGTATTTGTTCAGGTAGACGACTACGAAAAACGTTTGACGGGATATAATACCGCAGTCCGGGAAGCGAAGGCAGAAGCAGAGGCGTGGGAACTCTATTCCAAAATCAAACCGAAGGCACACCGTAAACCGAATCCGTTGAGTATCTTTAACGTGGAGACAGAGAACGCTGGAGCTAACACGGTTACCGTTGAGTTAGGAAAACCTATTTTTGAATATAACTTTCCTATTTGGGCGGCACCAACGCAGAAACGGGGTTCGGATAATCCGTTCTTGGCGATGTTCCTGACCGTAGATGTGGTTTTCATCTTCAAATTTGTGCTGAGCGCGTTAGCGATTCTGTTTGCTTATAATACGATTTCGGGGGAAAGAGAGGATGGGACACTGAAGCTTGTGTTATCCAATGCAATACCGAGAGACACAATAGTGTTTGGAAAATATCTGGGTGGTATGTTGTCCCTGTTTCCAATCGTATTGATGAGTTTGATTGTGGCACTGCTGATCGCGTTTTCTTCGCCAGTTATCGCCTTTGATGGAAACGATATATTACATATCGTGGCGATATTCGGTGTTTCATTGTTATATGTGTCAACGTGGTATCTTTTAGGACTTGTCCTGTCTGTTTGGACAAAACAAGCCGCAACAACGTTAATCCTTTCCATGTTTATTTGGGTAATCCTCACAAGTGTTCATTCAAATGTGGTGGGATTCGCTGTAGAAAAATTTCCTCCGCATCCAGTGAAATCTGAAATGACGTTGATCCAACCTGCCGCTGATGTATGGGAGCAATTCAAAAAAGAGCGGGATGCCTACCGCAGACAGAGAGGCTACGAAGATTTGCAAAAGTCAATTATTTGGGAACCTGGGGCATCTTCAAGAGGAGTTGGTCATGGTTCTTGGTCAGGAGGTTATTTTTTTACAGAGAGTTATAGCGTTGCAAATGTCGCCCAAGCAGATACCTCTATCTTCCAAGAGATTTTAGACTATCAGGAGCAGCTTCGGGTGGAATATACGGATAAGGCGGAAGAAATTCTCAAGGAACCCGCTGAGGCACGAGAGAAGAATTCCAAGTTTGCAGATGCTCTCTCTCGTATCTCCTTTGCAGATACATATCACTTCGCCGTTGGCGCAATAGCAGGAACAGACCGGCAGCGTTATAACGATTTTATTAAGAGTTCCAGAGACTATAAACGTCAAATTGTTGAGTATTTGAAAGATAAAAAGGCATTCTCTTCGCGCGCGTGGTTTTCTAATGACAAGGGAAATGCGGCGTTGACCGATCTGCCTGCTTTCCAACATCGGCGGCTATCCCTTTCTGAAAGTTTGTCACGAGCGTCCATGGATATTTTGATTTTATTAGCATGGAATATCGTACTATTCATGGCGGCTTATGTATCTTTCCTACGATATGATTTGAGTTGAGAAAAGGAGTCGAAACAGATGGTTTGGCACATTGCAAAGAAAGAGATATACCACAACCTCACGACGCTCCGATTCTCCTTGATGATAATCCTTCTACCTGTGCTGTTTTTGGCGAATGCACTAATATATAGTCTTGGCGGCGATGGTTACACAACACAAATCAGCACCTATAACCGTCATGTAGAAAATAGTAGAGATTATATCAAAGAACAAGCGGGTAAGGGTTTGGCAGAATTAGCACTCATAGGACCTGGTGAGATTTTAAGACGTCCTACGCGGTTGACATTCTGTGCTGATGGGACAGATACATTAATACCGCGTTCTGTCAGAATGCAGAATACCGGAACAGCCAGTCGAAGCGGTTATGAGGAATTTGAAGATTTTGCTTGGAGAGCGCCGTGGACATTAGAGTATCCTCTGCAAAATACGGGCGGTGGCGCTATACAACGGATCAAAATCGACTGGGTTTTCATCGGTATTCTGATGAGTTTTTTTGCGATCCTGTTCACTTTTGATGCCATTGCTGGGGAACGTTCAAGCGGCACATTAAGCTTAATAATGTCTAATACAGTTTCGCGCGGGCAGGTGTTGCTGGGAAAATACATTGGTGCGTTTTTGACACTCATGGTACCGCTTTTAATTGGTATCCTGATGAACTTACTGGTTATCCTCATTTCAGGAAATATACCGTTTGAGTTGGAGAATTGGCTATGTATTTTGGGGATGGTAGGATTGTTTGCGTTACACATCTCTATTTTTATCTTCCTTGGCCTCTTTTTCTCAAGCCGTGTTTCAAATCCGATTACAAGTTTGGTATGGCTCTTGTTAACATGGGTTTGTTTAGCGTTTGTGTTTCCGAGTCTACTTGGCACTTTTGTCGGTAACATAAATCCGATTCCCTCGGTTGACGAAGTTTCTATGCAGAGAGAGGCACAATTAAAGCAGCTTGGCGATGAATACCATCCTTTTGGCAGGTCAGGAGATATACCTTCTAAGTTAAGCAAGGCAGCATCTGTTGAAAATCCGGAAGCAACGCGTCTTTGGGCAACCTACCTCACCAAAGAAATGGAAACAAAAACAAGGTTTAATGATGGACATATTGACCAGCAGTTTAGGCAAGTCCAACTCGCTCGTGACCTCACCCAAATCTCTCCGATAGCGACTTTTCAATATGCGATGGAAGGGTTTGCAAATACAGGTATTACCAGTTATATGAATTTTGTTAAACAAGCGCGCCGTTATCGGCAAACGTTTGTTGACTTCATCAAAACAGAAGATCAGAGCGACCCAGAAAGTCTGCATATCTATCCAGTAAAAGAGGGATTGTCTCAGAAAAAGGTGAATCCAGACACAGTTCCAGTCTTTACAGAGTACATCTCTTACCGTAGCGTGTTATCTCAAGTCGGTTTGCTTGTGCTGTTTAATCTGCTATTTCTAATTATGGCGCAGGTTTCATTTCTCAAAAGTGATATAAAATAAACGGAGGTATTTACAAATTTACCCTTTTCTACATACAGACAATTCTATTGAACGTTAAAAATGCATCCAAAAATGTGTATAAACGGTAAAAGTAAAATCCTGATATAGCAAGGCGCGGATAACCGTCATTCTAAAAGGTGAAAAGTGTATTTAAAATTTGAAATAGAGTTAAAGTTTAGAGATAAAATATATGGTGGTCTTCCAAAAGATAAAGATGTTTTAAAAAATTACGTCAAGAATAAATTTAGCAGTGAGGATACCTCGCCAACTGCCGATGATCTTGACCTTACCGAGGAGATTGAAAAACGGACCGTCGGTTTTAAACGCGACGCTCGCGGCATATACATCGGAAGTTATCAAATTAAGGCGATGCTTGCACAAGCAGCATCGTTATTAGAACTCACAATTACAAAGCGCGGCAGTAAACAGACGATGCGTGAGGGACTTATAATCAAAGGACAAGATGAAGATAACACCTTTACCGGTGAAAAGATTTATCTGCTTCCACGCACAATGGAACCTACAGACATCGAATCACATGCTGGCAATGTCTCAACACCGCAAGGCAGTAGATCGATTCTTAAAACCCTTGAATATGTATTAGAACCCACAGTCAAATTTCAATTGTGGTTGCTCAAAAACCGAATAGGCGAGGATAACCGCAGCAAAAAACTTGTAATAAAAGATATAAAGAGATGTTTTCTGTACGGGATGGAGCTGGGTCTCGGTTCGCACAGAAAATATGAGGCAGGGAAATTCGACGTAGTTCGGTTTGAAGAATTACCTTACGAAGAATCTGAAGAAATCAATTTTGAAATTCCATTACCGAAAACCGAATAGTTCAGTAGTCGCGTACACGCCAAGCCAAGCATATTCTTTCCATTGCGACAATCCATAACGGATTCGGTTCTAACCCAAAATCAAGATGACATGTCAAGTCGAAAAAGATTTACCTCGGTGATACCCTCGCCGAGGTAAATCTTTTATAATACCATTTCTATATGATGATAGAACATTATCTGGTAGGTCGGTAGAGTTTACGAAACCCATAAATGTCAATTTAGCGGTTCACCACCCGGTAGGCGTGTTTTGTAAACGCGCCGAACCATAAATAATACTATTTCTAACAATACCTTCGCCAATTATCCTGGATTTAGTTCAGGTTGCGTGTAATGAATA
>JAPPMR010000266.1 GCA_028818995.1 Candidatus Poribacteria bacterium
ATTCTGTTCCGGTTTACAAGAGAACAACAGATGTCATTAAAAACTAAAATTATACTTAGTGTAGGTTTGTTAGCAGGCATAGGTTTTGTAATGGTGTATGTGATCTATTATCTTCACAAACGTATTTTGGAGGAAGTTATTGCAATTCGTGAGCATATTGAAAAGTAGATATGTTTGTATAAGCACAACACACATTGCATTTACAAGAAAGTAAACCGTGAAAAAATCCTTTAAAATTTTCGTTTTAGTAATATATAGTTCCTTTGCGGTTTATATGATTGGCTGCGAGGAAAATGAAAAATATACAGATCCTGGGCCATCATTTCCCTATGCTACACCCGCTGGTGGGGATCTTGCAGCAAACGGCACTATCACCCTTGTATTTGATAACGACCCAGGAAACGTACTAGTTAGTGTTGGAACAGTTAGTGGGACTGGTAAGACGCGTAAAATCTCGGCACCCGCTGATGGTTTCGCAATGGGTGCTCTTGCCCTTTCTGTTACTTGGGAAAATGGCGGTGCACATGGGTATATGCTTTACTATACCGTCGTTGCCGCAGATGAAACCGCACCGGAAGTTATCGCCAGCAGTCCTGAGGATGGTGATGAAGGCGTTGACCTCGCGGACGTATTTGAAGATGGCATAGAGGTTACGTTCAGCGAACCTGTCACAGGCAACCTCATGCTAATGGATGGTGATGATGTCGGTTGGACATCCCAGACTGATGGCAATAGAATCACCCTTATAGGAAATGCTGGTCAAGAACTCAGCAACGAAACCGAATATCAGGTTGCGGGTACAGTCAAAGACCTTGCTGGTAACGAAGCTGAAGTTAGTATCACCTTTATCACTAAATGAAAAATTGATAGAAATACTCTTGATGTCTTTGACAAATTTAAGAAGATTTAATTTCAGAAAACCGAAAAATTTGGAAATGGCGAACCCCCAGTGACACCGGACACACAAAATATTGAATAACTTATACAAATTACGTTCAATTCTTATTTAATGGAGGAAGAAGTGGCAAGAAAAAAAATTAGTGTAATCGGAGCAGGAAACGTCGGTGCGACAGCAGCATTCCTGATAGCGCAGAAACAACTTGGCGATGTCGTGATGATAGACATCGTTGATGGGGTGCCGCAAGGTAAGGCGTTGGATATGGCGGAGATGGGACCAGTGGAACTGTTTGACGCTGCGATTAGTGGTGACCTTGACTATTCCGCTACCGCAAACTCAGATTTAGTGATTATCACATCGGGTTCTCCACGCAAACCGGGGATGACACGCGAAGACCTATTACAAACGAATGCCAACATCGTTGGCAGCGTCACAGAAAATGTGGTGAAGCATTCGCCAGACACTATTATTATGATGCTCACCAACCCGCTTGACATCATGACCTACCACGCGTGGAAGGTGTCGGGATTTCCTACACACCGAGTCGTGGGACAAGCAGGTGTACTGGATTCAGCACGGTTTGCCGTTTTTTTTTTAAAAAAACGAACCGGGGGGAAAAAAATAAACCACGAGAGGATTAAAAAAAATCCATGCCCTCGTGCTTGGTGGACACGGTGATACAATGGTGCCGTTACCGCGCTATACAACCGTCAACGGTATCCCGATTCCGCAGTTGATTTCAACGGAACGGATTGAAGCGATGGCACAGCGTACTCGTGATGGGGGTGCTGAGGTGGTCAACCTTCTCAAGACAAGCGGATATTATGCTGCTGGTGCATCGTTGGCACAGATGGCAGAAGCGATCATCTTGGATAAGAAACGACTACTGCCGTGTTCTGCACATCTCACGGGACAATAGGGTATGAATGACCTCTATTTCGGTGTTCCAATAAAAGTGGGGGCAAATGGTGTTGAAGAGATTATTGAGATTGAATTGATGGATGATGAATTGAGTGCCTTGCAAACATCTGCACAGACTTATCGTGAAGGGATTGCGTTGCTCGGTTACTAAAGAATTTGATTATAGTAAACCCATCTGTAGGCGCGGTTTGAAACCGCGCCTATTGAGGAGATCAAGTTAATTTGGTATAACAACGAGAAAAGGCACGGTCAACCACTCTGAATCTATCTCTTAATTATAGTTGCTACTTAGTGTTGCACTACTTTTATTTAGATCAATATTTCTTTTGGGCGGCTTATAGCAACTATCTGATTCTTTAACTCCCTCTTTTGCTTCTCAAGTTCTCCTACTTCGTTCTTTAACTTATCTTCCTTTGTTCTAAGGCGTCCTGTTTCCCTCCTTAACCTATCTTCCTCTGTTCTAAGGCGTCCTGTCTTAATTTCTAGCCAAGTATTTTTTTGATGTAAAGAATCTTCCCTCGCCAATAATGCTTGTTTTGCTTTCTCTGCTTCCTCACATCCTTCAATAAGTTTTGTTTTTCGGGATTCAAGCAACGGTATTTCACCTCTTAGTGATTCTGCTTCACTTCTTTGCACCTCGATCTGTTGATGTCTCTTAGTTATTTCTGCATCAAGCCGTGCCACCTCACTTTCCAGACTTTCCAGCGATTCAATTTTTCGACGCGTAGAGCGTACCCTCGTCAATAGTTCTTTTTCTGCTTTTCCTGCTTCACTTCTTAGCACCTCGATCTGTTGATGTGCCTTAGTTATTTCTGCTTCAAGTCGTGTTACCTCACTTTCCATGAAGTCAGTTTTTTGACGCGCATCGCGTCCCTTCGCCAATAATGCCTGTTCTGCTTTCTCTGCTTTCTCAATTCCTTCAATAAGTTTTGTTTTACGCGATTCAAGCGACGATATTTCAATATCTAAATAGCTTAAGTGTAATTGTTTAAGCTCCATAATCGCATCATCAACCGGACACTTAAAGAATTCTTTATTTGGAGATACACGGCAATAAGCGAGTTTAAAATGTATATCCTTTTCAAGTTTTATATACCACTCACAATATAGGGCATAAGCAACCTCAAATTGGTACGGAGCGGCAGTTTCTCGTGAGAGTTGTTTCGCTCGGGCCTCGGCGAGACCGCCTGTCTGGCCAATTTTTACTAAGCCTTGATTTCCTTCATTCGTAAGAATATAGACACATCCCATGTTTTACTCCTTAATAATTCTTTTAATTTAAAAAGGTAATCTGATCGTTCCTAAGTTTTTCTTGCTAATACCTTGTTATGAGCAGTAGCGACTTAGGTTTACATTTCAAACACCGTTATTGCATATATCAAAGAGATTTTTTGTGTTAATGTCAAAACTCCATATCAACAGTATCGTATTCAGTATCAATTACTTGTCCACAGAAACGCGGATCAAGGCAATATCACGCCTTTTGTGTTACCATACTGGAGAGGATTCCGAGAATTCTGTCACACCGCTCAATTGTATAAGTTGACATATCAATATGCAAACATTTTCCCTCCAATTTGAGGAACAGCCAATCTATTCCTGTCGTGGAAGCCCCATAAACGCATGAGATATCATTTCCTCTTTCTGCGTTAAAGCGTTGAGCAGCGAGCATCTCGGCGACACACTGACCCATACCAAGTTTCAGGTCATCCTTTTTCGCTTCAACAAGAACGATGACAGGTGCCTGTAACAAATGCTGCACTGGCGACAAGCTTACTAAAAAATCGCACACCCCGGTTAATCCACTTTCCTCGTCAACACTGAACTCAATACCAGAGAAAAAGCTGATGCGGTGCTCGAATTGCTCTCGGAGTTCGAACAGGATATCAGCAACAATCAGTTCTGATTTCGCCTTTTCAGTACCTATGGCGATGGCTAACTGCACCTTTTTGGTTAACACTTCTGTGAGATAGCTACTTGGAACTATTGTTTCTATTTCAGCAAAAAGTGCCGCGGATTCAACGATTTCTAATTGAAACGTCGTTACCACTGTTTCCAGCGTCCAATTGCTATAAGCCATATCTGTTCCTCCTGAAAACTGTGAAAATGTGCCCCGTTTCATCTTCTCATTTGTCTCAACACCCTTGCTATCCGCAAGTTTAGCAGTTCCCTTGCCAATCCTGTCTATGGTCACGCCTTTTGTGCCACCATACTGGAGAGGATACCGAGGATTCTGTCACACCGCGCGATTTGGTAGGTTGCCATATCAAGTTGCAAGCACTTTCCTTGCAACTTGAGGAATAACCATTCAACCCCTGTTGTGCTCGCACCATAAACGGTAGAGATGTCATTTCCTTTCTCAGCATTAAATCGTTGGGCAGCGATCATCTCAGCGATACACTGTCCAAGTCCGAGTTTCAAGTCAAGATTTTTCGCTTCAACAAGGATAACTATAGGTGCTTCCAAGTAAAATTGGTTTGGTGATAAACTTACTAAAAAATCACATACCCCTGTTAAACCCGATTCTACATCTACATTGAAGTCAATACCAGAGAAGAAACTTATGCGGCGATCGAAATGTTCAAGGAGTTCAACGATCACATCTGCGACAATCAGTTCCGACCGCGCTTTCTCGGTGCCGATAGCGGTAGCTAAAGCAGCTTTTTTTGCTAATGCAGTCGTCAGATGGTCACTTGGAGGAACCGATTCAACTTCTGAAAAAAGCCCTATAGTGTCAATCTTTTCAAGTTGGAACATTGGCACTACAGATTCTAAGGTAAACTCACTATAAGCCATTGATAAAATCTCCCGTGTAGCACCAGGGAAGTTGTAATTCAGAGGTATCGCCTAACTTTCATCTTTCTTTTCATCTTCGTCAACGACTTCATATTCAGCATCAATCACATCGCCACCGTAATTTGGGTGACACAGTCAAGACCCTATCACGCATCTTGTGATACCATGCCTGTCAGTATACCGAGGATTCTGTCACATCGCTCAATCGTATAGGTTGCCATATCAAGTTGCAGGCACTTTCCTTCTAACTTGAGGAATAACCACTCAACTCCTGTTGTGCTTGCGCCATAAACTGTAGAGATGTCATTTCCTTTTTCAGCATTAAAACGTTGTGCGGCAAGCATCTCTGCAACACACTGCCCAAGTCCAAGCTTCAAGTCGAGATTTTTTGCTTCAACAAGGATAATGATAGGTGCTTCTAAATAAAATTGTTCAGGCGATAGACTCACTAAAAAATCACACACGCCAGTCAAACCTTTTTCAGCGTCAACATTGAATTCAATCCCAGAAAACAGACTAATGCTATGATCAAAGTGTTGAAGAAGGTCAACGAGTACATCAGCAACAATTAGTTCCGATCGCGCTTTCTCGGTGCCGATGGCGGTAGCTAATGATGCCTTTCTCGCTAACCCCATCGTAAGATAAGCGCTTGGAGCCACTGGTTCTATTTCAGAGAAGAGTCCGAAAGACCGAACCGTATCAAGTTGAAACGTTTTCTGTGCGGTTTCTAAGGTAAACTCACTATAAGCCATAATAACACCTCTTGGATAGAAGCAGGCGGTTAGTGGGACTGCCTACTCCTTGTCCTTATTCTCATCTTCGTCAACGACTTCATATTCAGCGTCAACCACATCCTCAGGTGGAACCTCTTCAGAAGGAGCGTCTTCTGGGGCAGCCCCCGGATCAGCATCCGCGGCCTGTTGATAGAGTTGTGCTGAAGCCTCATGCCATATCTGCATCAGGTCATCAGTGGCAGATTTAATCTCAGCATTGTTGTTCGCTTCCAATGCCTGCTTGACGCGTTCAACACCAGCGTTAACCTTTTCCTTAGTCGCATCGTCCACCTTGTCCCCGAATTCCTTTAAGTTCTTCTCAGTTTCATAGACCAAAGAATCGGCGCGGTTACGAGTTTCCACTTCTTCCCGCTTCTGTTTATCCTCTTCAGCGTGTGCTTCGGCATCTTTCATCATCTGTTCGATTTCCGCATCGCTAAGTCCGGAAGAAGCAGTGATTGTAATCTTCTGTTCCTTGCCCGTTGCTGTATCCTTGGCAGATACGTTGAGAATACCGTTCGCATCAATATCAAATGTGACCTCAATTTGCGGAACGCCTCTGGGAGCTGGTGGAATATCGCCCAGTCGGAATCTGCCAATTGTTTTGTTGTAAACTGCCTGTTCCCGTTCACCTTGAAGGACATGCACATCAACAGCAGTTTGATTATCTTCTGCAGTTGTGAATTTTTCAGATTTCTTCGTTGGAATCGTGGTATTCTTTTCAATTAATCGCGTAAACATACCACCAAGTGTTTCAATACCGAGTGAAAGTGGGGTCACATCAAGCAATAAAATGTCTTTGACTTCTTCATCACCAGCAAGTACGCCACCCTGAATTGCTGCACCAACAGCAACAACTTCGTCTGGGTTGACCCCTTTGTGTGGTTCTTTTCCGAAGAGATCTTGGACTGCCTCCTGTACTTTTGGCATCCGTGTCTGTCCGCCGACGAGTATAACTTCGTCAATTTCAGAAGGTTGTATTTCGGCATCGGAGAGTGCTTGTCGACACGGTTCAAGGGAACGTTGTACCAAATCATCCGTAATTTGTTCCAGTTTTGCGCGGGTGAGCGTTAAGTTGAGGTGCTTGGGACCGCTTGCATCACTTGTAATAAAGGGTAGATTAATATCTGTCTGTTGTGTACTGGAAAGTTCACACTTTGCCGTTTCTGCTGCCTCTTTAAGGCGTTGCAGTGCCATCTGGTCGCTACGCAGGTCAATACCTTGGCTACTGAGAAATTCCTGTGCCATCCAATCAATAACCGATTGGTCAAAATCATCTCCACCGAGGCGCGTATCGCCATTTGTGCTTTTCACTTCAAAAACGCCATCCCCGATTTCCAGAATAGAGATGTCAAACGTACCACCACCAAGGTCGTAGACAGCAATTTTCTTGTCACCTTCATTTTGTAATCCATAGGCGAGTGAAGCAGCGGTCGGTTCATTGATAATCCGCTGAACTTCTAAACCTGCGATTTTACCCGCATCTGCTGTCGATTGGCGTTGCGAATCGTTGAAGTAAGCAGGTACAGTGACGACCGCTTGTGTGACTTCTTCCCCAAGGTATGCCTCAGCGGTTTCCTTCATTTTTCGCAGAACCATCGCGGATATTTCGGGTGCCGAGTACTCTTTGCCATCAATGTTTACAACAACATCACCATCTTTGTCGCTTTTTAATTCATAAGGCACGCGAGATGTATCGTCTCCAAGTTCGTTATATTTTCGTCCCATGAACCGTTTAATAGAAAAAATTGTATTTTCAGGATTTGTGATGGCTTGTCTTTTGGCTACTTGCCCAACGGGACGCTCCCCTTCTTTGGTGAAACCGACAACTGAAGGAGTCGTCCGATTTCCCTCGGTATTTTCAATTACCTTTGCTTCGCCGCTCTCTAAAACAGCTACGCAAGAATTTGTTGTTCCTAAATCAATTCCAATTACTTTACCCATTTTTAATCTCCAATAGAATAAATTGTATTATTTTATATAGTGCAATATCTGTGCCAACATTGACCTATTAAATTATAGTTAAATCTGAAATATCTCTATACAATAACTTGTGGACAAAGATGCCATAAACACATTCGGCA
>JAPPMR010000153.1 GCA_028818995.1 Candidatus Poribacteria bacterium
ATTTTGTACGTTTCCTAAAGTCAGATTATGGTATAATGATTGAGGATTGATAAACATAAGGACTTTGGTGAATTGCATTGATTGACGAAGTCAAACTAAAAACTCTTCTTTCCCAATTTCAAGACTTGCGAATCCTCGTGATTGGTGATTTCTATCTGGATGCCTATTGGTATATAGACAAAACACGTTCAACTTTGTCGCTGGAAACACCGTGGCATACCAATCCTGTGGTTGAACAACGTTATAGTCCGGGTGCAGCAGGAACTGTCACAAATAATCTCAAGGCATTGGGAGTAGGAACAGTTTATACTTTAGGTGTTATTGGGAAAGATGGATTCGGAAGGACGCTTCAAACATGCTTAAAAGAAAAAGAGTGTCGGACAGACTTTATGGTAAGCGCGCCGAATTGGGTTACACCTACGTATCTAAAACCGATTCACCATGGTTATGAAGATGTCCAAACCGAAGGGCCACGCTTTGATATTGAAAATCAAGCGCCGATGGGTGATAGTGTTGAAAAAGCGGTTTTGGATGCGCTGCAAACGTGTATTCCACAAGTTGACGGAATAATCATTGGAGATCAGATGCCTCATGAGAATTTAGGCGTTATCACTAATCGCGTGCGCGAAGAATTGTGTGAACTCGCGGTGGCGTATCCAGACAAAGTTTTCTTTGCTGATTCCCGTGCGCGAATTGGAGCGTTTCGTAACGTAATCATAAAACCGAATCGCTTTGAAGCACAGCGTGCGCTGACTCCAGATTGGAATGGAAAAACTGTTGATATTGAATCAGCAAAACGTTGTGCAGTAAGCCTTGCAGAACAGACGCAGAACACAGTATTCGTCACACTTGGTGAGCAAGGAATCCTTGTTCATCACAACGACCAACTTACTTATATTCCCGGTATTCCGAACCCTGATAAAATTGATCCTGTTGGGGCAGGGGACAGCGTCTCTGCGGGGATAGTCGCTACACTCTGTAGTTTAGGCACAGCTGCTGCAATTGAAGCAGCGTTTCTTGGCAATTTAGTTGCTTCCATTACTGTAACGAAAATAGGCACAACAGGTACTGCCTCACCAGAGGAAGTACTGGAGAGGTATCGGAGTCTAAATGAACATATTTGAAGCAATAATACAACGGCGCAGCTATCGTGGTGAATTTCAGAATCGTCCAATAGATGAAGCAGACCTGAATCAGTTAATTGAGGCGGCACGATGGACACCTTCGCCTTTCAACGTTCAACCGTGGGAGTTAGTTATTATTCAAGAATCTGAGGGAAAGGAGGCACTTGCCGATATAACTCAACAAGCGATTATAGAACAGTTTAAAGATTCCAAGTTTTTAGACGACAATAGTCGATGGATGTGTCTAAACGAAACAGAATGGCAAGACCGTGGTGATGGCGTGTTGCTCTCTGATCATGTTACCCTGCCGAAGTTGCTTCAAAATTGTCCCGAGAAACTAACAGGGAGCATATTGAAGGGACTATTGAAAAATGCGAAGTCATTGACGATTATGGGGCATTTAGGTGCAGGTAAGATGCCTGCAAAGGAGATTGCTACACAAGTGCGCGAAGCACCATTATTAATATTGATAACGATGAACACTAAAAGGAATCCGCCGGGTGAAGGGGCAACCCGATGGATGTGGCTGAGTATGGGGATGTTGATACAAAACATGCTTCTTGCTGCGACATCGCTTGACATCGGCGTACAATTTGTCAGCGCCCCTTTAGAAAGTGAAACGGATCGCGAGAATATCTGCCACCTCTTCAATATCCCTGATTATCATGAAGTGATGACGTTGTTAAGGATGGGATATATAGATTCGGAAGATGGGAGTTCTGTCAGGTTAAAATCTACGGAATTTGTCCATTATGGAAAGATTTCGAATTAGGAACTACTCTTGTAGGTGGACTTTGTAAGTCCGATTTATAGCAATACTACATCCGGAAAACCGAATATATCTGCTTCACAAAAAAAGCTATCATACACCATTTGCACTCAACTCTTCATTATATGCAAACAGCGCAGGTGTCCCACCAGTATGCAGAAAAATCACAGTATCGTTTGAATCAAATCTACCTTGCTGAATATGGTCAATTAAGCATGCCATCGCCTTTGCAGTGTAAACGGGATCAAGAATAATCCCTTCTGTGCTTGCTACCAATTTGAGGGCGGAGATACATTCTGGAGTGAGGTATCCATAAGCTTTCCCAATGTAATCATCGGTATTTTGAATGTCTGAATCTTTGATTTGAGTATCAAGATTTAAGATAGAAGCCGCGAGATTTGCTGCATCACGTATCCGATCAATCTTTCCTTCCCAGTGTATCGGCGCGCAGGCATAAGGTTTTAGTTTCATTCCAAGTGCTTTGGTACCAAGCACCAAACCTCCCTGAGTTCCGCCTACCGAAGCAGTGTAAATCCAATCAGCATCAATTCCAATTTGTTTTTGCTGTTCGTGAATTTCTGCAATACACCATGTAAATGCAACTGCTGCGAGTCCTGTAGAGCGAGGCGAGGCAATAACATAAGGTTTTAAACCTTGTGTTTTCAATTTCTCAGCGAGTTCGAATTTGAATTCCTCTAATTCTGGTCCAAATGGAACATCAACAACTTCAACATCTGCGCCCGCTAAATGGTCTAACAAAAGATTACCTTGCACAATACTTTTATGATCGCGTGCAAGGCGTAAATAGCAATTTAAACCAAGTTTGCTACAAGCTGCGGCAGCCTGCCGACAATGGTTCGATTGTGATGCGGCTCCCTGAATAATTGTGTCCGCCCCTTGGTCTACACCTTCACCGATAGTAAAAGTTAGTTGTCTGACCTTGTTTCCACCGAATGCTAACCCTGAGCAATCTTCGCGTTTGATGAAGATGCGTGGACCGCCGAGTGCTTCAGATAGGCGTGGACATTCTTCTAAAGGGGTAGGGAAATGCCCTATATTGACTTGTGGGATATGGGAAATACGTTGAAGAAGATTTTGTCTGGTTATCACAGCCTACTCCGCTTGAACGACGACTGCGTATTGGATAACCCGTCATCCATATTAGGATTGCAATCCTGGTGTGACTACTTCAACGATTGTGTCAGACTCAAAATCGCTGCTGCGTTTCTCTTTGAGTTCATGAAATTCATCAGAGAATTTCGTTTTTCCTGGTTCAATCGGCATTAATTCAAAATCAACTAAATCCAGGAACCAGTTTAACCTTGATTGCACGGAATTTAACGAACTAAACTCAGCAACGTTTGGAAAAAGTTTATCTCGTACAAACTCAACCAAATACTTTTTGAATGCAGCAATTTTAACTTTGTCGGCATGCTTCTGTTCAAGTTCAGCCAATTTTTCAGAAAAACGCTGAAGGTAAGTATCACAGTCTTTCTGAATTTCCATCAAATCGCTGTCAGTCGATGCAGTTCTATTGGGAAAGAGTGTTGGTGCTGGCGCCTCAATGCCTCTTGTTTGTTTTAAAGTCTGTTTAAGTTCTGTTTCAATAGACTCAAGAGATTTAGCGAGGTTGTCTTTAGTTGTTTCACTCTTTTTCGCGACCTTTTTCCATTCGCTTATCTCATTGACCATTAGATTCAGGAGCAGGACAGCAATTTGTCTTTCGCTCAACGACTCTAAGTCCCAGTTATCAAGTGGAATACCACATCCGTTATTATAGTCTCTCTCCAATTTTTCCAAATCTGCATGAAATTTGTCGTATAAATGTCGGTTTTGCTGTATATAATATTCCTTTTTCTTAGGAACATTGAGTCCGATTGTGCCAACTAATTGTCCAAAGAATCCGTGCTTTTTATTTTCAGATTTTGATGTGGAGGCAGCGCGTGGTGGAATAAAAGTTGCTTGTACCTTAGAAGCACTTTTCGGAAGTGAGGGTACTTTGATTCTAAATTGTGGTTCGTTATTAATATTTGGAACATACTGGCCTATATTTTGCGTCTTTCGTTTTGAAGTTGAACTGGGTTCTTCAACGGAATTGGGTTTCGGTGGAATGGTCGCTACTTGAGTATTTGCTTCCGGTGTTGTTTCACTGGACATATTTTCTTGTTTTGCTGCAGGGCTTCTATCACCATTTTGATTCACGTTTGTGTCTTCTGATTTTAACGTTGCCAGTTTTTGCAATTCTGGTGCTATATCAAGCGCTCCATTTTCCTGTCCGTGAGTATGATTGCTAACCTCGTTTATTTTGACATCGGTGTTCTGAGCCGTTGTTACTGCATCTTCGGTTTGAGAATGCGGAGGTGCCTGCAGGTCCGAGTCGGATGCCGAACCGTTTGACTGGTTATCCAACAATTGTTGATCTCGAATCAGTTTTAGTTCTTCTAATATTTTTTCAGTATAAGTGGCAATCGGTTCATGATTGTCAACGTAAAATGCTAACTTGTGTGACTTAATAACCTCTGGGGGCACGATAATATCTTGTGTTTGTCCGGTTAGTTGGAAGGATGTCCAATTTACGCGCCCACTGATTGGCTGTTGTTGGAACATCACGCGTAACTGTCTACCTTCTTCCGATTTATTCAAAACACTCATGACAATGTGGGGGCCGTTGTAGAAAAAACTTACATCAATACCTCGAAAACTACCGGTTACACTGTTCGCTGCCATCCTAAATCTCCTTCTGAAAAGTCTGCTTTTTGTAAAGAAAAGAGGAATTTCGCTTCCACCCATTTATTTATATAAGATTTAATAGGAGTCCGAACGGATATATTAAAAGTTATACTAACCTACCCAAGTCTATGCAATAGCACCGCTCGGACATTTAGGAATACAAACGCTCTAGTACACATTTGAAGTTGGCAATTTACGCGAAGTATACAATATGGAAAAGAGCGTTTGCGTATAATATTCCATACCTATTTATACATTTAAACGTTTGCAATTAATTTTGGGTTACAGAAACGCTTATTAGAAACATCTCAGAATTATTGAAGCAGAGAAGGTGTATAAGGATAGTTATTGCTGTTTATCTCAAAAATATATCCTAATGCTTTGTCCATATATTATTATAGCTCGCGATTCGGAGATCACTCCTACGGTTGAACCGCTTATGGTAGGAGGGAACTCCGATTCCCGATTGCTTTCTAATGCTGTACAACCATTTTGCGGGTCGCTGAGAAATCCGCCGCATTAAGCGTGTAAAAATAGATACCGCTTGCAACAAGTTCACCCGTTACATTTCGTCCATTCCAATGGACAGTATGTTTCCCAGAACGTTTATATCCGAGCAGTTGATGAGAGACTAAATGACCTTTTGCATCATGAATTGAAAGAGAAACATGTGTGCCTTTGGCAAGAGAATAAGGTATCCAAGTTTCGGGGTTAAACGGATTGGGGTAGTTTTGTAAAAGTAAATTTGGGATTGACACTGTGGACAGTATTGGTTGATCTAATGTGTTATGCTGAGGTTCTTCTACAGCAAGGTTCAAAAGGTTTGTATCGACACGAAAAATGCTGAGTTGGTATAGGTCGGTTACGTATAGGGCAGAGTCCATGATGGCAAGGTCAGTGGGGGATTGTAATAGTGCATAGCGTGCGCGGCGACGCATCGTACGCGAATCAACAATTTGAATACTATGGCTATCAAGCAAATAGAGAAAGTTACCCTGAATTGCTGCAGCGATAGGTAGCTGGGTTTCAACATAGTTGGACAGCGGCGTAAGTCGCTGTGGGTCTGTTCCATCTAATTTTATTACTCCTTGTTGATTATCTAAGACATATACAAATTCATCCGCAAGAGAAACATTCGTTGCGGCTCCTTCTGTGGCGAAATGAGCAATTGGACGAGGAAGTGCTGGTTCAGAAATATCTAAGATGTGAACACCACCTTCAAGTGAAGCAACAAAAGCATGCGAGGTATTGTATGCAATTCTATATGCACTACCTGTGAATTCGCGTTTGCTAACAATTTGGCTACGTTTCGGATCACTAATATCAACTACAACGAGAGACCTTGCACATAGATACGCATAATCGCCAATTATGGCAATTTCCCAAACTGGATCAGTGGCTGGGATATGTGTGAGGGTTTTTCCTGTTACCAGATCAACAATATCCATTCCTACATCTGTGCCAACAAAAGCATGCTGCTTTTCAATCTGAACACATAATGCACCTTGTTCACCAGAAAACGTCCGGAAATCCTGTGTTATTCTACCGGTGTAAGGTTCAGTTAATTCAGCTATTTTTAAACCTCCAGTCCCGTTTGCAATAGCGATTGTAGGTTTATCACCCGCACTGTCCACAACAAGTCCATAGGTGGTACCGCTCGCGTTGTAATGATTTATCCAGACTGGCATATCAGGTTCTGTTACATCAAGCGTTTGTATACCGCCTCTTCCATCTGCAACATAAGCATAGGTTGCCTTCTCAGCAGCAGAATACCGTAGTTCAACGTCTTCTGCATTTCCAATAGTGGGATGCGATAAAATTAAACGCGGTCTTTGTGGGTTGTTGACATTAACGATATGAAGACCTGCTTGTTGGTCGGTCAGATAAAGCAAACCTTCATAGAACTTCATTGCCGAAGTTAATCCCGGTGTGTTTACCCAAGAAATCGGTTCTGGGGCTAAAGCGGCACCGATATCCAGAATACGTAAATTATTGGAAAGGAGGAGCGCATATTTTCCGAGCACCTCAAAATCAAAAGCAAGCAACGGTAGAGTACCCGTAACGGTAAAACCGCCGAGAGGATCCAAAGTTAAAATGTATAATCCCTTTGCATTGTCACTTATATAAACTTTTCCTTCATCGTTTGTGGACACTTTAAAGGGTGTTCCCGCAGTTTTAAAAGTGCGTCGTGGGTGTGGGTTTTCGTTGTTGAGGACGTCCTGCTGTTTAAAGACCAAAAGTCCGCGTGCTGTATCAAGAGCATATAAGTTTCCGTTTGCTAAATGGACATCGCGTGCATCTTGAAACCCACCGAGTGTTTTGACAATACGAGGTGAAGTTAGAGGATTAACTTCAACAAGGTGCACACCCGATTCACCGTCAGCAATATAGGCATTGTCTCCATCAATGGCAATGGCTTGTGCGTTTCCGGGTGTCGCAATTTCACCTATTCGTGTGGGTGAAGGATTTAAGGTAAAAATTTCAAGTCCCCAGTCACTCGTAGCGAAAGCACTATCTTCCTGAATAATTATCTCGTTATAGTTACTTGATAGATGGATTTGGGACATCGGTTCTAATTTTGTTGAGATATTCGTGGCAATTAAGGATGTACCTACACGACGATCTAAACTTATTGGTTGCGAATTGCTGTTAGGGAGGTAAGTTACTGAATTAGGGCGTAAAAGATATCGAGATTGTTCTATATTTCTCTGTGTTCCATTTGGTTTTCCTATGTCAATCGAAGCATCACCTGTCCCAGATTTAGCGACATATCTGAATGTTTGAGGATATTCAGAAGTAACAATTAATAGAATTTGCCCATCACCACTTAAATTGCTAATTTCTAT
>JAPPMR010000703.1:0-888 GCA_028818995.1 Candidatus Poribacteria bacterium
GTGCCTGCCGTTCCCAGATTTCTGCAGTGTTATCGTAGTAATGCTGGTATCCTGACAATGGCAATGCAATCGCACCACCTGTGCCATAGGGACGAAGTCGCAGGTCAAGTTCATAAATACTCATGTCCTGATCCCCACTAAGCTGCTTTACCAATTCTAAACCGAGGAGTGAAAAATACTCCGAATTTGGCATCCCGTGGGTTGTCTCACCATCTGCAGTGTAGACACACATCACGTCTAAATCTGAGCTAAAGTTAAGTTCACGTCCGCCAAATTTTCCCATTGCAATGATAGCAAAAGTCACAGGTATTCCGTCATCGCTCATAGGGATACCGTGTTCTTCGCGCAACTGTGTGTCAATCTGTGGATAGATGGCTTGCAGGATTGCTTCGGCTAAATCAGAGAGTTCTTCAGTCGTCGTTGGAAGATCAGCATTACCGAGAATGTTCCGTAGGGCAATTCGCCAAATCTCATCGTTCTTGTAACGTCTAAGTGCCCTAAGCACGTGAGCATCAGATGTGTCTGCGACGAGTTGCAAAACCTCTTCCTGTTTTTGTGCGAGTGTCTTAGGAGATTCGGTGAAAGTCGGCACTGTCAACAGATCAAACAATTCAGGGCTTGCAATCAACAAATCCGCCAAGTAAAGACTTGAACCGCAGACACTTATGAGTGCTTCAAGTGTTCCTTGTCTTTCCATAAACATCGTGTAGTAGCTGCTGCGTGCCCCAACTTTCGCAGCAAACGCATCAAAATAGCGAAGTGCCATATCTGGGTCGGGGGCTGCACTCAAAAATTTCAAAAGAGTCGGCGCAAGTTTGAAGAAAGTCCGTCTGACAGCGGGAGAGAATTGCTGACCATCGCTACCGTTGGCGAGTTGTCGTAGTAAAC
>JAPPMR010000703.1:898-7424 GCA_028818995.1 Candidatus Poribacteria bacterium
CTTCTCAAAACCGAACTTGCCCAATTGTTCCTGAATCTCTTCGGAGTCATCTTGGCTAAGCAGCACAGGGATATCTAACTGGTCCGGTTCACGGACATCCATCACTTTTTCAAAGATTTCACGGACACGTGCTTTATGAGTTTGGTAATCCTGTCGGAATGTTTCAACCGGTGTATCATGATATTTCAAACGTCGGGCAAGTTGAATCTCTTCCTCTTCTTTTGCTGGAATTGCGTAACGTTGTTGGTCTGCCTCAATTTGGATACTGTTTTCTACTCTTCGTAGAAACCGATAAGCATCTTATAAGTTGTCAGCATCTTCGACCTCCAACAATTCGTTAGCCTTCAATGCTTCAAGTGTTTCCAACGTATTCTGTGAGCAGAGTGACTTGCGTTTTCCACCATGAATCATCTGCAGGCACTGGACGGTAAATTCAATATCCCGAATAGCACCCGGACCAAGTTTGACATGCCTTTCAAGGTCTGCCCTATCTCCTACAAGTCGTTCCTCTATACGTGCTTTTGTGGTGCGAATATCTGCTTTAATTTCATTGAGTGTCACACCATCTAAATAACGTTGATACACAAACGGCTGAATCATGCGGATGAATTCATCTCCAAATGCCATATCTCCAGCAACAGTCCGTGCTTTAATTAAAGCCTGACGTTCCCATAAATCACCCCAACCTTCATAATAACTTTCGTAACTTTCCATAGAACGGATGATGACACCGGCGCTGCTCTCAGGTCGCAAACGGATGTCCACACGAAACACATAGCCTTCCACCGTTACCTCGCTCATCGCCTTAATTAAAAACTCACACAACCGTGCATAATATTCGCTATTATCAACGCCTTGATCGGTTTGTCCCTCGTCTGAATAAACGAAGATTAGGTCAATATCAGAACTAAAGTTAAGTTCATATCCCCCAAATTTTCCCATGCCGATAACAGCAAAGCGACAGGGTCCTGTGCCTTCCTCATTCAGCGGTGTCCCAAACTTCTGTTTCATAATTTGGTCACGCCCAATTTCATAGCAGTGTTGCAATGTTGCTTCTGCCAAATTACTCATCTCCAATGTCGTTATTTCAACGGCTGTTACTTGGAGAAGGTCGCGCAGTGCTATGCGCAAGCTTTCGCGCCGTTTGTATCGCCGAATGATTCGAAGTTTCTGATCAATGTCTTTATATTTGCTGAGTGCCGTGGAAAGTTCGTCATACATTTGTTCACTGGTCTTTGGTGTGTCCATCACGTTTGCATCAATGATGTCGTAAAAATAGATCGGGTTTCGAATCAGGATATCGGACAGATATGAGGACGCACCGAAACAAAGCATAACAGTTTGCATCAAAAACGGGGCATCTCGCAAGAGTTGATAAACCCATTTTCGGTTGAACGCTACACGCACAAAACGCGAGAAATTATTCAAAGCAGCTTCAGGATTAGGGGAATTTAGGCAAGTTTCTAACAACGGACTGACGATTTCGGCAAAGCAGGTTTGGGTGTTGGCATCGTCAGTGGCAAGTTCTTGTAGGCTCCGCAATATAGAGGCATTATCTACGCTTCCTTCTCTGTCAGATACACTTGATAAAATCCGATGAATTTCGTCTCTCTGACGTTGTGGAAGCGGCAGTTCTGCGTAATTCATCTTCTCTCCTCTATATATCAATGATTGAAATTATTTTAGCATACGCATGTTTTCATTGCAAATCAATTATTTTTCGTTGACTTACCAACTCACGCCTGCTACCATTCTCTATATTTGAATGACTATGCTATTTTAGAAAGAAGCAGACACATGAAATTACGATTTCCTGAATCCAATATCCAACACTGGGCAGAACGATACGGACCCCAAAGTTCCGAAACCCAATTTGTAAAACTCAAACCCAAGGTGCAAAAACGCGGTTACCTTACCAAAAACGAATTGCAAAAAGTCGCATATTGGAAATCACCGAGGTCTTCCGGTCACGTTGAAAAAAATGATCCTGACTACGTAAAAGATATTACGTCCTGTGCATTTACTGCGAAAAGCGAACGGGCCAGAATAAGAGTCTTAAGCTGTTTAGATGGTGTCGGATTGCCAACCGCTTCTGCAATTCTACACCTATTTCATAGAGACAGGTATCCAATTTATGATTTCCGCGCATTATGGTCTACAGGGAACAAAATGACGATTACTCGTTTTCGTTTTGGTGGGATTATGTATCTTTTTGCAGAGAACTTGCAATCCGAAACAAGGTAGATATGCGAACCTTAGATCGGGCACTCTGGCAGTATTCAAAAGAGAATCAATAGCACTTAGGTTAGATTGAGTTTGCGAAACTCAACTTTCTAATAGTTCCGATTGTAGTCGCGGAATTCATTGTGCCTCTGACATTTATAGAACAGGGCACTTGTGCTCCGTCATGTTTCAGTATGTCACACTGTGCAGGTCAAATATTCGACCTCGACTGACATCCATCAACGTTGATACACGCCCCAGTAACAAGGCTTGCCCGTTCAGATGCAAGAAAAACAGCGACATTCGCGATTTCTTCCGGTTTTCCGAACCGTCCAAGCGGCATTTCACTTTCAACAAATGCTTTCATGCGTTCAGGATCCGCTTTGATGCGACGATCCCAACCGCCACCGGGAAAGAGGATAGACCCTGGCGCAATACTATTGACGCGTATGTTGTCAGGTGCAAGTTCTTTTGCCAACGACTTCGCCATACTGATTTCTGCGGCTTTCGCTGCGTTATAAGTAATGTGTCCGCCACCTTCTCTACCGTAAATAGAGGCAATCATGAGGATTGCCCCGCCGCCTTGTTTCTGCATCGCCGGGATAACAAGTCGGTTAATACGCATTGCTGAAACAAGATTTAGATCGAGAATTTCGTGCCATTCCTCATCAGAAATCTCGTCTAAAGGTGTCCACCGACTTCCACCAACATTGTTAACAACAACATCAATTCTACTGAAACGATTTAATGTCTCTGATATAAACGCATCTACTTGAGCAGTATCAGTTACATCAGTAGGTTTTGAAAACACCTTTATACCGTGTGCAGTGAGTTCCTCAGTTACGTCTTGTAAGGTATCTGGGTCTCTTCCACAGACGCTTAGCCGTGCCCCTTCTTCAGCAAAGCCGTTTGCAATGGCTCTGCCTATCCCGCGGCTTGCACCCGTCACAACGACAACTTTATCTCTTAATTTTAAATTCATAAAATATCTCCATTTTTATTGCAATGTATTTTGATTATGCGTATCAGCTGACTGCTATTATTGTGTAGGTATTATTTCTCTTCCTTAAGTCTATAGCCAACACCATATACAGTTTCAATATGTTTTCCTAAGTCACCCAACTTGCGTCTGAGACGACTGACATGTGTGTCAACTGTTCTATCAATACCGTAATACTCTTGTCCCCAGATAACATCCATCAGAACATCACGATTGAAAACGCGTCCGGGTGAGCGAGCGAACAGCGTAATAAGTTTAAACTCAGTGGCAGTGAGATCAATTGACCCATCTTTGGTTAATACCTGATGTCGATCCAAATCAATTGTCACACCATGCGTCTCTATCTGATTTTCCTCGCCAGCCTGCTCACTTGCTCGGAGTCTCCGTAGCACAGCATTGATACGTAAAACAACCTCGCGTGGACTAAAAGGTTTTGTAATGTAATCGTCAGCCCCTAACTCAAGCCCAGTTACGCGGTCCTGTTCTTCAGTTTTTGCAGTCAGCATCACGATAGGAATCTTTTTGGTGCGAGGGTCGTTCTTCAGGAGTCGACAGACGATTAAACCGTCAACTTCAGGTAGCATGAGGTCTAACAAAATAAGGTCGGGGGGATTATCTACTGCACGTTGTAGTGCATCGGCACCATTCCGCACAGTATCAACTTTAAAATCTGCTTCCCGCAGGTTATATCTTAGCAACTCTACGATATCGCGTTCATCCTCTACAATTAGTATTTTTGCTTCCATTAGAATTTCCTTGCATTTTGCATTGAAAATGTCAAAAAAATGAACTAAAAACCGTGTTTTTTTCAGTACTATTGTAACACATTAAGGCTTAAAAACATAGTGAAAATAAACCGAATTTGTGGTATGATTTCCAAAAACACAGAAGGAGGTAGAGACCAATTGCAATCATAAAAACTGAACTTTTTAGACTTTCGCGATGGATTTTTGCCTATTGTTTTATATGCTTGTTAATGATTTCATCGCTTTTTATTTATGCTGACGCAGGTATACGTGGGTTCACCGCTGAAAACGCATTGGCACAACAAAATATAGAATCAACATTTAAGAAACTGGTTTCTCCAGAGATGTGTCGGGCAAAATTACGGAGATTAACAGAAGAACCACATCTTGCAGGAACAGAAAATAGTCGTAAGGTAGCGGAATATCTTCGCAGTGAATACGAAAGTTATGGCTTGCAGGTGAAGATATATGAATATCAAGTTTATCTACCACATCCGCTTGAGGTGCATGTTGAACTCGTTTCACCGTCTAAACATATAGCAATGAGCAAAGAATCGGGATGGGAATGGGACAAAGATTCGTTTCGGACAGATATTGTGCCAGGGTACAATGCCTATTCACCCGATGGTGATGTAACGGCTGAGTTAATCTATGTCAATAGAGGATTGCCGCAAGATTACCGAATGCTGATAGAACGTGGTATTTCAGTAGAAGGGAAAATTTGTATAGCTCGATATGGCGGTAGTTATCGTGGTGTGAAAGCAAAGTTAGCGGGAGATAACGGTGCGGTTGGGTTGATCCTTTATTCCGATCCTGCAGATGATGGCTATATGCGGGGTGATGTCTACCCGCGTGGTCCGTGGCGGTCTCCAGATGCCATTCAGCGCGGCACGGTAAAATATATCTTCCAACATGCCAGCGACCCGCTGACACCAGGCTGGGCAGCGATTGAGGACGCACATAGACTTCCTATGGATGAGGCAACCGACCTTCCCAAGATTCCCGTTGTCCCGATTGCGTATAAGGATGCTAAACCTTTGTTACAAGCACTGGCAGGACCAAATGTGCCATCAAATTGGCAGGGAGGTTTGCCGCTTGCATACCATATCGGGCCTGGACCAGCAAAGGTTCATCTCAAAGTGCGATGTGAGCACAGCATCCGACCAATTTACAATGTCATCGCAACATTAGAAGGAACGGAATATCCTGACCAATGGGTGATTTTAGGGAATCATCACGATG
This sequence comes from Candidatus Poribacteria bacterium, assembly GCA_028818995.1. Next base: position 6,110 of record JAPPMR010000703.1, read on the forward strand.
CGTGGGTTTATGGCGCAGCGGATCCGAATAGTGGGACGACCTCCTTGCTTGAAGTTGCCAGATGTTTCGGAGCATTGGCAGAGCAAGGTGTACGTCCGAAGCGAACAATCGTTTTTGCTTCGTGGGATGCAGAAGAATTTGGCATCCTCGGTTCTACTGAATGGGTTGAGGAACTAAAGTTGGAATTACAGGAGAAATCTATAGCATACTTGAATGTAGATATTGCCGCAACAGGGAATAGATTTTATGCAAGTGCGATTCCAACGCTTAGACAGTTGGTTCGTGAAGCAACACAAGAGGTAATTGATCCGAGAACTTTGAAACCGGTTTATGATAACTGGAAAATGCGGTACAATGCTGCGGAACCAAGAGTCGGTAATCTCGGCAGCGGTTCAGATCATTCGCCGTTTGTTGGACATGCTGGTATATCTGCTGTGAGTATGGGATTTAGCGGCCCCTATGGCGTATACCATGCAATGCAGGATAATTATTATTGGATGGAACATTTTGGTGATCCTACTTTCCAGTATCAGGTTGCAATGGCACAGATTTGGGGTATCATCGCGCTGCGCCTTGCAAACGCAGATATTTTGCCATTGGATTACGATGTTTATGCCAAAGCATTACTGTCAGAATTGGAAACGTTCAAAAACAGTGTGCCAATAGAATTAGATAGATTAGACAATCTTCTTACAGAATGGGAACAGACAGCGACAAAACTGAATGCGCTGCTTGAAACATATTTATTGTCTGGTAGCAAAGAGAAGATAAAAAATATAAATCAACGGTTGTATCAATTAGAACGGACATTGACAGATGAAGCAGGGTTGTCTTTGCGTCCGTGGTTTAAGCATCTCGTATATGCCCCGGGATTGAATACCGGCTACGCTGCTGTCGTTTTTCCGGGAATACGCGATGCGATTGAACAAGGAGACGTAGCAAAAGCAGAAGTAGAAGCGAAACGACTTGCTGAAGCGTTTGAACGCATGATTAAAGGGCTTAAGCAGATAATTGCAATGCTTTGAAAATCAATATACAAAATTCTGTAGATAGATCTCCACGCCATGAAATCCTTAATCAATCTAATCCAAGATTCACTCAATTGCGTTTATACTTGTATATGCTGATAATAAGCAAAGAGGTAACAATAAGTTACCTCTTTGCTTTTGTAGATGGAGCTGCCACCGATATAACTCGTATGTTCCCGCCACAAGAATGAGATTAGATCTGTTGGTTTAACTTATGCCAGGGTAGGAGTATTGGTGGCCTCGCGCTCTTTTTGTCCTCTTATTCTTCGTCCTCCACGGGTATGGTG
>JAPPMR010000824.1 GCA_028818995.1 Candidatus Poribacteria bacterium
TGCCTTGCGCAGTGTAATTTTTTCCAGAAACAGCGCCTGCCCAATCGTGACATTCTTCACCTGTATGGTTAGCAGGGATGCCATTCGCGTCAATGATGCCGACTTGACGTGTTGGACTACCAGGATCATCTTTAATGAGATGGTCTAAGGCCTGTTGTGCTGAAAGTCCAATCTTGAGTAACTCCAATCCTCTGGGGCCATAAGTTGTGTTTGCCCAAGACTGCGTTGCAATTGCTCCGACACCAGCCTCTGCCCACGGCACGACAGCACCCACAGCAAAAAACTTGGATTGCACAGCAATACCCAAATCACCATTTTCTGGGTCATAGCCAACGATTGAAAATGTGGCGATTAGAGGTGCCGACTTAGAAAATAGAGGATTTTGACTACAAGGTATAAAAAGCATTTTGGCTATCGTATAATCGGGCTTACAAAGCCCTCCTACAAAGTGAGTGTAGAGTAGTATCGGATTTACAAAGCCTTCCTACAAAGTGGGATGCAAGACTAATCGTCTTCAAAACGGATTTTCATGGCTGCGGCATGTCCTTCCAAACCTTCTACCTCAGCAAGTTTGACAACATCAGGCGTAACTTTCTCTAATGCGGTTTTGGTGTAAGAGATGAGACTTGTCTTTTTAAGAAAGTCTTGCACGCTCAATGGAGAGGCGTAGCGCGCTGCGGTGCCTGTCGGAAGGATATGGTTTGGTCCGGCAATGTAATCCCCTACAGCCTCAGGTGAATAAGGTCCAACGAGAATTGCACCCGCATTCCGTATTTCTCCGATCCAGTCAAGCGGATTTTCAATGTGTAGTTCAACGTGTTCTGGGGCAATCTGGTTTGCGAAGGCAATCGCTTCTGTTATATCTTCAACGACAAACGCAGCACCATAATTTTCAAATGCCTTTAAAAGTTCATTTTGTCGTGGAAGAGTCTGCGCTTGGACTTCAACTGCCGCTTTAACCTGTTCAGCAAATCCACGTGATGGTGTTACAAGAATTGCTGAACATTCGGGACTATGCTCTGCTTGTGAAATTAAATCTGCCGCGACATAGTCAGGGTCTGCTGTGCTATCTGCGATAACAAGGATTTCGCTCGGTCCGGCTATTTTATCTATATCAACGTGTCCAAAAACTTCTCTTTTAGCAAATTGGACATATAAGTTTCCTGGACCGACAATTTTATCAACGGAGGAAATAGTCTCAGTCCCGTAAGCCATGGCTGCGACCGCTTGTGCACCACCACATTTGTAGATTTCGTTTATACCACATTCAGCAGCGGCAACCAGCATGTGCGGGTTAATCTTCCGATTCCGCATCGGTCCCATGCAAACCGCAATTTCTTCAACACCAGCGACAACTCCAGGTATTACAACCATGAGCAGTGAAGAGACAAGTAGTTGGCTGACAGAAGGCACACAAACACCAACGCGTTTTAACGGGCGGATAATGTGTCCTAACAAGACACCGTCTGCCTCAGTAGAAAACCAAGAAGTTCGCATCTGTTTTTGATGAAAACTTTCTATGTTCTTCTTTGCGTGTGCAATTGCCTCAATAAAATCAGGGTCTACTTCAGCATAAGCCTGTTTAAACTCGCTTTGTTGAACTTTCAGTTCTTTTACAGAAATTCGTGGTGCATCAAGTTTGCGGGTATACCGAGCGACCGCTTTGTCGCCCTCTGATTGCACTTCGTTTAACGTACGGCGCACAGTTTTCAAAATGGTTTCATCCATTAACCTGCCACGCTCGTTCAATTTTGCAATAAAGGATTCACTTTCTGGGGTTTGTGTTTCAATAATTCGCAACATGGTATTATTTTCGATTAGATTTACAAATCCTTCCTAAAATCGGGGTTGCAAACCCCTTCTACAATTGCGCTTAAAAATCTTTCTATTCACTGTCGTTGACTCTCTGAATATCAGCACCGATACTATTGAGTTTTTTCTCAATTGCTTCGTAGCCTCTATCAATATGGTAGATACGCGAGACAACGGTTTCACCAGCAGCTGCCATTCCTGCTACCACGAGTACAGCCCCTGCACGCAGGTCGGAAGCCATCACAGGTGCACCGCTGAGAGACGAAACACCATGAACTTTTGCTTTACGCCCCTCAAGCCTTATATCTGCTCCCATCCGGTTGAGTTCTGCGGCATGTATGAAGCGATCCGTATGGACATTTTCAGTAATAGTGCTTGTTCCTGATGCAAGACTGAGCAACCCCGTCATCTGTGCCTGCATGTCAGTCGGAAATCCAGGAAACGGGGCGGTTGTTACCTCTATTGATTTGAGTTGTTGAGGTGTTGTGACGCGTACACCTGTATCGTGCCAATCTAATTGCACACCTGCTTGTGTTAGTCTCTCTGAAACAGCGGAAATTTGTTGCTTAGCGACACCTTCAACGGAAACATCACCATTAGTGATAGCAGCTGCGACTATAAAAGTGCCTGCTTCAATATCGTCTGAGATGACACTATGTTCAGTACCTCGCAACTGCTTGACACCGCGAATTGTCAAAGTCGAAGTACCGATGCCTTCTATATCTGCCCCCATTGCATTGAGAAATTGTGCAAGATCATTGATATGGGGTTCACACGCGGCTCCTTTAATTACGGTTGTTCCTTCAGCTAAGGTTGCCGCCATCATAACATTTGCCGTTGCGCCAACACTTGGACCGTGCGTTCCAATTAAATTCATTTTAGCACCTACCAAACGTTCCGTTTGTGCGAAGATGTACCCTCTTTTCACTTCAACTTGTGCGCCTAAATGCTCCAAACCTTTGATATGTAAATCAACCGGTCGTGGACCGATTGCACACCCACCGGGGAAAGAGACTTTTGCACGTCCAAGTTTAGCGACGAGCGGTCCCAAAACATATATAGATGCGCGCATCTTTCGGACCAGATCGTAAGGTGCTTCGTATTCCATGCGATTTATTGGTTCTATATAGAGGGAGCCGTTTTTTCGTGTGATTGAAGCACCAAGACCTTCCAGAACTGCACTAAGCGTTTTTACATCTGTAAGATTTGGGACATTATGAAGCACACTGACACTATCGCCAAGAATCGCTGCAGCAACTGCAATAGGTAGAACAGCATTTTTTGAGCCACTTACCTGAATTTTACCTTCAAGTCTGGTACCGCCGTTGATTACAAATTTTTGCATTTTTTTCTCCGTAATTAATATTTCAGTGGAAAATATTGTGTATTTTTAAGTTTGTTATCTATTGTCTTGCATAAACGATGCCAACTGCGTACCTGTTACAAATATAAGTATATCGTAAAAACCGCAATTTGTGAATTGTATTAAAAAAGACACATGTAATTTTTGATTGCATCTATCCATTGTTAGAATTGACTTGCCACACATATCAATTTTTGATAAACTTTCGGATTAACATCAACATTTATATTTTAATTGAGGTAAAAAAGATGGCAGAAAAAACATATCGTGTTGGCGTTATCGGTTGTGGTGGCATGGGACGTGCCCATGCACGAAGTTGGAACGGTAGTGGTCGTGCTAAAGTTGTCTCCGCATCGGACATTAGTGCTGATTCTGCAGCGAAATTTGCCGAAGAGTTCTCACTCCCTTCGCATTACACTGATTTCGAAGAAATGTGTCAAAAAGAGGAACTTGACATCGTAAGTATTACCACTTGGCAGAGTGTCCGTGCTGAACCGACGATCGCGGCAGCAGAAAATGGGGCATTGGGTGTTATCACCGAAAAACCGATGGCTGCCTCCGTTGGCGATGCACAAGACATGATGGATGCTTGTGAAAAACACGGCACGAAATTGGTTGTTGGACATCAACGGCGGTTTAATTCCAACAACTGTGAAGCACGAAGACTTATCCAAGAGGGTGCAATTGGTCAACCTCAAGCAATGCTGCGTCGGGATGGACATGGATTACTAAATCGTGGAACACATGAAATCGATGAAATGCGTTTTATCCTCGGCGATCCTGAACCGCAGTGGCTTATCGGGCAAGTTTCACGCAAAACTGATCGTTGGGAACGCCGTGTCCGAACTGAAGACCTGTGTATGGCAGAGATATGCTTTGAAGGCGGTATCCGTGGGATTTATGAAAGCGATTTGCCGGGACCAGGACTCCGAGGCGATGCGGTGTATGGCGATGATGGTCAACTCCGTCGTGGTGGTGATGGTACGATTGAACTTTTGAATAGTAAAGCTGCTGGATGGCAAACCATCAAACCCCGTCAAAGCGAACCGAATCAGTTTTCAGAGATGTTAGCATGGATTGAAGGCGAAGTTGATGAGCACCGTAACGCTGGTAGACACGGACTTTGCACAATTGAAATTCTGATGGCATTCTACGAATCTGTGCGTCTACAAGACGTTGTTACCTTCCCGTTAGAAACACGTCCGAATCCGCTTGATCTGTTGGTTGAAGGTGGTAAACTGCCAGTGTTTAAAGAGGGACGTTACGACATTCGTGCACCGTTTCCAGAACAGAAGTAGGGTTGCAAAATCCTTTCTAAATACTTCAAAATCTAATTCAAGTGTGTTGAGGGCGGACATTCCGCCCTTTTCTTTAGCAATCTACGTCTTTTCCCTCACTTCCGTATACATCCATCCGTTCTTGTGTGGTAATATCTTCAGAACTTGCGGGTTTATAATGCAACTGGAGTGCACGACGGCGTTGCGATGAGTGATTCACAGGACTCCCATGATGGGTTAATCCGTGCCAGAATAGACAACCGCCAGGTTTTAGCGGTACCATCGTATCACGAGCAATCGGCACATCAGTATCACAAATTTGCCAGTCTCTCCGTTTGAAGTGAATCATCGGTCCCTCGTTATGGGAGCCAGGTATGATGTGCATGCAGCCGTTTTCAGGCGTGGCTTCGTCTAACGCAATCCACACACCGACGACAGTTGTTCCATGCTCCAGATTAAAGTATGCACAATCCTGATGCCAAGGTTTTTCAGATCCGTGTCGTGGTGGTTTTACCAACGCCATATCTTGAAAAAGTGCTGGTTTGTCGTCCATAATTCGCTCCAAGACTCCGAGAAGTCCAGTGTGTGCTGCTATTGCGTTCAGACGGGGTTCGTAGTCAACATACCTGAAAATCTTCCTAATAGCATCGCGGCGTTCATCAGCGTCCATCTCATCCTTGAGTTTGGCGAGTTTCGGCTCAAATTGGATTGCCCGGAAGTCGGGGTTTTTTCCATCCATCAGATGAACCATGCCTGCTATAGCATCCTTTACTTCATCCGTGGTGAAGGCATCTTCAATCACAAGATATCCATGTTGATGAAAGTATTCGATTTCCGTATCGGTTACCGCTGAAAAACCACCAGAAATACTGTTGGCTACCGTATCAAAGCAGTATAGGTCATTCGGGTAAGGAATTGGTCTGGTAGCCACAATGTCTTTAGGTTCGGCAGTCGCTGAATGATTCATATCAGTTCTCCTTAAATTCGCCTCGACTTTCTTGTTCAAATAACGTTAAGAAATCGTTGACACGATCAACGGCAGCTTGGGCGCGTTCGCGTGCAGATTCACTTTTCTCCTCCTCAGCTATCCACTGCTGCCGTTGTGGAAGCCATTCAGTTTGGAGATAATTGAGTTGATTCGCGAAATGCGGGTCTTCTGTTTCACTGACAAAATACTCAATTACGCCGAGTAATCCATATTTGCGATTGATCTCCATATCGTCCAATTCGTCTACCATTTGGGCAAAGAGTCGTTGGTTTCGATCCTGTCTGATTTGTCCCACTTCACGGGACGATTCAGTTAGCAGTTTATCAACAAATTCCTGCTTAGAATTGATCCAACGGGGTAAATTTCTGACATACTCCTCTAAGTCAAAATTGCCGCGTTGAAGTGCAAAATAAGCATGAATATGGATATTGCGGAAAAAGCCAGTATAGCCTACATTCGGATCCATAGTGTCTGCATCATAAAGGATCTGGTTTTCAATGCTGCCATACAACAGTTTGAAGTCTTCAGCAGTAAGATTCATTGGTTTCAAGTGTGCCAAAACAACAGCCGTTGCAGCCTCCACAAATGCTGGCTCAAAGTCATACATTGCCAAAATGTTTTCTGTAATGACCGCACCAGATTCATGATGCACCTTTCCTTGTAGATTGTGCTTTTCATAAAGTTCAGTGACAATGTTTTTCCTTGCAGGCGTGAGCATTTCGTTCAGCCAAAATCCGTTATGGTCAAGGATACGTTTTCCGTTGTCATCAGTTAAGATGACACCATCGTAACGTTTAGTGATGTCGTGTAGCGTTCCTGCAACTTCAAGCAGCTTGACATCACCACCTTCGCGCCTGCCAAGTTCCATACTCATTGCACGGACTCGCATGGTGTGGTTCCACGTATAATGCCGCCATTGAAATCCAACTCTGTTGTGTTCCCAAAGACCAAAAGTTTCAGTAACCAACGTTTCCAATTCATTCAAGACTTGGGCATAGTTCATAAAAACCTCGTTTCTTGTTTGTCATTATACTCAACACGAATAAGTGATAACCCGTGAGCAGGAACTGATGGTCCCGCTAATGCTCTGTCCTTCGCCTCTAAAATGTTATGAAACTGAACACATGCTTTTTCCACGTTACCAGAGGCGTTTTTGATGCTTTTCAGAATTGTGCCAACAATGGCACGAACCATTCCTCGCAAAAAGGAATTTGCTTCAATTTCAAAGTAGACATATTCACCTGCTTTCCAACAACACGCTTCAAAAACTTCACACACAGGATTTAGTCTATCACTTCCTGTTTTTTGGAAAGAAGAAAAATCCCATTTTCCAACTATACTGCGGCAGATTGCATCAACTAACGCTGCATCAATTGGTACAGAATAGAAATAGGAAGTGTGCCGTAAAAGTGCAGATCGATACGTACGATTTAAGATTGTATACCGATAACGGCGACTCGTTGCACTGAAACGAGAATGGAAATCTGCATCTACCTCAGTAACAGAGCAGACTATTATATCTCGTGGCAAAAGGGTGTTCAACCCTTTCTGAAAAGCAATAATAGGAATCTGCAAATCGGTATGAAAATTTGCGACTTGTCCTTCCGCGTGAACACCCGTATCTGTTCTACCCGCCCCGACGATTCGGACTGATGTTTTGGTTAATTGTGCTAATGCCTCCTCAACTGCGCCCTGAATAGTCGGAAGATTAGGTTGTGTCTGCCATCCGTGGTAATTAGTGCCATCGTATTCAAGCACAAGTTTTATATTTCGCATCATTTCACGCTGAAACATTTGAAGCACGCTAATAGATACAGATTATCACAGTCTGTATTTAGGTGTCAAATCAATTTTGTTTTTAGTATACCGTTACGAATGGGAAATGAAGTGCATCTATTTTTAATATATGACAGGACTTACGCATTTTTGTAAAATGGTGTATACTCTTCTATTATGAATACATTT
>JAPPMR010000170.1:0-3569 GCA_028818995.1 Candidatus Poribacteria bacterium
GAATCGGAGTTCCCTCCTACAGTTCAGATGTAAAGTTAATTGTAGAATCCACTATGATGTATACCCACACATAGTCCATTTTGATAATACCATCTCTTAGATTATATATTGAGCATACAACAGATAGAAAACTAAAATGAGAAATTAATATCAAAATGGTATTATGCATCAAGAAAATAGATAAAATTTTTCTTGCCTTTTTGTTGAAAATATTAGATACTTAAAATAAATAATAGTATTTTGAATGTACCTGGATACGCAATCCTTGATTTTACTGCATAGTTGAATGCAAACTGAAAAACTTCAACTATAAACATTATCACTCAGGACGAGTATCCGAGATATTGTTTTCGATCTTTGTAAAAAATAATTAAAAATAATTCAGGGGAGTTTTCGTTATGCTAAATCAGATTAAAACCAGTTTTTTGTTTTACACGTTTACGGTGTTCATGTGTCTCAATTCCTTTTTCCTAATGAACACTACTGCACAAGTTAGCGAATCCGTCAGCGACAACTATACTTTTGAGACGATTGATGTTGAAGGTGTAGATTTTTTAGCGTTGACAGCGAGTAGCGACTTTGAGGACTACGCTGGCTACACGAAAAGTGCTGATGGTGAAAAAGAGGTCGCCTTTACACTCATTGATGGCGTTTTTACCCGCTATGATTTCCCGGGTTCACAGAACACTTATTTCTTTGCCCTCGGTAATAATGGGAACGCTGCTGGACACTACGAGGACAGCGAAGGTAATTTCCATGGTGTTGTCTTGGAAAATGGTGAATTGCGGCAATACGATTTTCCAGATTCTGTCCAAACGGAGATATATGGTATCAGCGATGCGACTGGAAAACTGACAGGTAATTTTACTGATGCTTCTGGTGTGCGCCGTGGGTTCTCAGGAGACGAAATAATTGAGGTTGAGGGAGCATTGGAAACTTACGCCGATTTCGTGAATTCGAGCGGTGGTATGGTAGGTAGTTACGTAGATGCTAATGGTCTATATCATCCATACATACGTACCCCGGCGGGCAGGTTTGTATCTCTTGACCTTCCAGAAGCACCAAATCTGGAATACTTTTTTGTGCATGGTATCAACGACGCGCGGGTTGTCGTTGCCAGAACTAAACAGGTGGATGGTCTCCCAGGCACTCTTGTCGGCACGTTTCAGGAAGGACTAAAGACATTTCAGGTTCCGGGCAGTGTTTTCACGGAGGGTTATAATATCAATCAGGACGGTTCGATAGTTGGACACTATGAATCAACAGATGGCCGCATACTCGGATTTTATCGCCAGACCGGCTGTACAGGTTGATGATGAACCCATTGCCACACCCACCGAGTTCACCTATACCTTTGAAAGTATTGATGTTCCCGGTGTAGATTTTTTAGCGTTGACAGCGAGTAGCGATTTTGAGGATTACGCAGGCTACACGAAAAGTGCTGATGGTGAAAAAGAGGTCGCCTTTACACTCATTGATGGTGTTTTTAAGACATACAGTTTCCCAGGATCGCAGAACACCTATTTCTATGCACTTGGTAATAATGGACAAGCTGCTGGACACTACCAAGATAGTGACGGTCTGTACCATGGTGTTGTCTTAGAGAATGGTGAGTTGCGGCAATACGATTTTCCGGGTGCGGTCCAAACAGAGATATATGGCATTAGTGATGCGACAGGAGCACTGACGGGTAATTATATGGATGCTTCTGGTGTTCGCCGCGGTTTTTCAGGGGACGAAATAATTGAGGAACCCGAGGCATCAGCAACATTCGCCTATTTTGTGAACGCGAGTGGTCGTATGGTTGGCAGCTACATAGATGCTGATGGTCTATATCATCCATACATGCGGCAAGCAAATGGCAGATTTATATCTCTTGACCTTCCACAAGCAGAAATGTTTGAATTCTTTTTTGTGCACGGTATTAACGATGTAGGAACCCTCGTTGGCAGATCCAAAAGGATAGGAGGTAATGTGCGCACTTCTGTCGGTTCACTCCAGCATGGGCTACGTCCATTGCTGTTTCCGGGCAGCGTTAGGACGGAGGGCTGGAATATTAATCAGGACGGTTCTGTCGTGGGGCACTATGACTCAGTCGATGGACGCAGACACGGGTTTATCGCCAAACCTGCTGCCAAGGCAGTGAGCGATTTTTATGGTAACACCTACAACGTCACGCTGACGAAAGGTTTGAACATGCTTTCACTGCCTTTAGCACCACTAAAACCGATGACTGCAAAATCTCTTGCAGGGTTAGCTGGCGCAACTGTTGTTATCGCACTTGATGCTGAAAACCAACGTTTCATAGGGTGGACACCAAGCGCACCCAACGATGGATTCCTAATTGAAGGTGGAAAAGCCTACATCGTCAATGTCCCAGAAACACGCAATTTTGCCTTCGTGGGATCACGGTGGACAAATCAAACGAGGGCTGCAGCAGCGCCACTTGCCATATCCAAGACACAGGAAGCGTGGGCATTTGTTGTCAGCGGGCACTTGGAAGGCAAACCGACCTTTGACGGCTACAAGGTAATCGTCCGCAATGTAAGAACAAACAGCACAATAACTGCCACTGTACAAGGCGATTACTTCGCTGCTGCGACTGCTGATTTAGCGCGACAAAGTGTCGTCCAAGTTGGAGACGTAGTCGAATTACGTGTCGTCGGTCCGAGTGGCAATGTTGAATCACAAACCCTAAATATTGAAGTGACCCCTGAGAACCTGGGTAACGCACTATTATCTGTTAAGTTTGATAGTATCGGTAAACCGATGCAGAATCAGTTGTTGCAGAACTATCCGAACCCGTTCAATCCAGAGACATGGATTCCATATCAACTCTCACAAGACAGTTCTGTATCGGTATCCATTTATGATACAACGGGTAAGATGATCCGCAAACTTTCGCTCGGTTTTCAATCCGCAGGGTTTTATAATAGCCGGGAGCGCGCTGCCTATTGGGATGGACGAAATGCCCTCGGAGAACGGGTTGCGAGTGGTATCTATTTTTACCAATTGACAACACCGGCTTTCCAACAAACACGGCGGCTTGTCATTTTAAAGTAGGGTCAATCAGTTAAATGTGTCGGGTTTCGCTGCGCCCTACCTATAAATCAACGGTATGAATGCCATTAGGCATTCCCCGGGTGTCAATTTAAGGATTTTCTAAACATGGGAATCTTCTTTAGTCCCGTAGGGACGCAATGTTTATAGAATTATGTTTAACTCACCTCTTTAGTCCCGTAGGGACGGTATGTGTAGACAAAGACATTAGATAAACATATCGTCCCTACGGGACTGAAGACTTTGTTCGCCCATGATCTATAAACATATCGTCCCTACGGGACTGAATGTGGGACAGCATATATTGTAGGTCGGATAGAGCAACGCGAAACCAACAAAAAAAATTCTGCTCCGCTCGCGACATCGGACGAACGGTCGCGAGCTGGAACTCGCTCCTACAAGAAGAAAATCGGGCTTTGATGAAGATTAAATAAATATTTCGGTAAGGGGCGAGGTTAGGAAACCTCGCCAGCGGATATGTCACCTGATGCTGGCGAGGTTTCCTAACC
>JAPPMR010000170.1:3579-7379 GCA_028818995.1 Candidatus Poribacteria bacterium
TATAAAATGTCGCATCGGGCGGTGTGTTTCACCCCGCGATTGGGTTTATCCCTCGAGAGCCCGCCCTGTTTCCAAAACCCCGCCAAATTATCCATTTTATTTTTTAATCTTCATCAAAACGCGCCTACCAAATTTTAGGATACGGTATAGTTATGGATCATCATATAAAAACGAAACTTCCCTTATTCATAAGTCTGATTATCTGTTTCACGTGGCACGCGGCAGCACAAGATGATCTGTCACTCACCCCTGTCACTATTGCCGAAACACATACCCAGCACTATATCTATGAGACAATTAATGTTCCCGGTGTTGATTTCTTGGAAGTAACAGGAACTAACGACCATGGACATTACGCTGGTAATACTAAGAACAAAGATGGTAAACTTATCGGTTTCACGCTAATAAACGGTGTGCTTTCCACTTATGATGTGCCGGATTCCCGTCAAACGACTTTCTACGGTTTCAATAACGCGGGACAGGCTGCAGGATTTTACATAGATCAGGACGAGATTTCTCACGGGATAATCCTGCAAGATGGTGCGTTAAAGGTGTGGAATTTCCCTGATGCCTTAAACACACAAATCTTTGGTATCGGTGCAGCAGGACAATTACTCGGAGACATCATTGACGCTGACGATGCTGTTAACGGTTTTGTTGGAGAAATGCCGTTTGATGTGCCCGGTGCGGCTACCACCTTCGTTGACGATATTAACGCCGCAGGGGTTATTGTCGGAAGCTACATAGATACTAACGAGAAATATCACGGGTTTATTCACTATCCTGACGGTAATGTTACCGATATAGATGTTCCGGGAAAACCGAACCTTGAGTATCTTTTTGTGAATGCTATCAACGATGCAGGGGTGATCGTTTTCAGAGCGAAGGCAGTTGACGATATTGAGCGCTCTTATGTTCTCCACCCGAATAGTCCGCCACTTGAACTGCGCTATCCCGGTAGTCTTGTAACAGTGTTACGGGATATTGACTCGGAAGGCAGAATAGCCGGTTACTATGATATGCCAGATGGACGTAGACACGGATGTATTATCAGTCCTACCTCACAGGTGGAAGCGGATAAATACGGTAACGTCTACACTACAAGTCTTACTAAGGGTTTAAATATGGTTTCTTTGCCTTTAGAGTCGTCCAGACCGATGACAGCAAGATCGCTCGCAGGGATGGCGGGTGCGACAGTTGTAATTGCTCTTGATGCCGTAAATCAACGTTTCATCGGTTGGACACCGGGCGCACCCAACGATGGATTCTCAATTGAAGGTGGAATGGGTTATATTGTTAACGTTCCAAAGCCTCGTGAGGTCATTTTCGTCGGGGCAAGGTGGACAAATCATAAACCTACAGGGTCAGCACCGCTTGCAACGCCAATCACAACATCACAAGAGACTTGGGCATTCGTTGTAAGCGGGATGTTAGAAGGCAAGCAGAAGTTTGACGGTTATCAAATTACAGTCCGAAACTTGCGAACAAACGCTGTTATGACAGCACAAGTACGTTACAATTACTTTGCTGCTGCTATTGCTGACCTTAATTACCGGAGTGTTGTACAGGTTGGTGACACATTGGAATTGGTCGTTACCGACACAAACGGAAACATCGCCTCAGAAAAGTTCACATTTGAGGTAACACCCACCAGTTTGGCAAACGCTTTGCTATCCGTCAATCTTAATGGAATTGGCACACCGAGGCGAAGTCTTTTGCTCCAAAATTACCCTAATCCTTTCAATCCTGAAACTTGGATTCCGTATCATCTTTCAGAGGATAGCCCTGTCTCAATATCTATCTATGACGCGAGTGGCGGACTTGTCAGGACATTTTTCCTCGGATTTCAGTCGGCAGGTTTCTATTATGACCGTGAACGGGCTGCTTATTGGGATGGTAGAAATGCTTTAGGGGAGAGTGTTGCAAGTGGTGTTTATTTCTACCGATTGGCAACACCATCTTTTGAGCAGACACGGCGAATGATTGTTTTGAAATAAATCTGTATCATCCCCCGCCCTCGGTAGGCGCATTATGAAATATACCATCATAATTTCTTTAAGGAGGGAAAAATGATGTATCGTATTCAATGGACAACAGTAATAATGGTTCTGATTCAATGCTTACTGCTTTCATTTGGCGTATTTGCTGCAGAAGAACCTGTTGAAGGTGAAAATTTCATTTGGGTAGACCTGGGTGAGGAAAGCGATGGTGTTTTGCTAACCCAAAGCGAACAGGGAGATGGTATCACAGAACCTGCGGAACAGGATAAAGTTGACTGCTTGGAAAACCCTTGGCCCTATAATGGACCAGGACACAATCACATGTATTTCAAAATTGATGATTCGTTTCTGTTCGGCGGAAACCATAAGGCATGGATTGTCATGGAATATTTTGACTCTAACAAGGCAGAACAGATTAATTGCCAATACGACAGCAACGGAGCTGGTCCTGTTGACGGCGCATTCCGTGGCGCAGGTAATGGTGCTTTTCCTTTTTTAAAGCCTGAAGGAACAGATAAATGGCGTGTTCATATTTGGGTAATCAAAGATGGACGTTTTGAGAACCGCGCAAACGGTTCAGATTTCAGATTCTCCTCAAACGGTAAGGGACCGATTTGGATCAATCGCGTTTGGGTCAGCACCATTGAACCACCAGAGGATTTCGATCCAGACAGTCCATTTGGTATACCGCAAGCTGTTGATCCCATATCAAAGTTGGCAACGACTTGGGGGAAACTTAAGGAATTCCCTAAATAATACCAACATAAGTATATGTCTGGTTTCGCAAGCTCTACCCGACCTACGAGAACTTTTGGTATTCTACACGATTTGTCGGGTTTCGCTGACGCTCTACCCGACCTACGAGAACTTTTGGTATTCTACACGATTTGTCGGGTTTCGCTGACGCTCTACCCGACCTACGTACTACAGAAGACATCCGTACTATGCGATATGTCTGCAATCACTGTAACACCAGTTACGAAATATCGCCCTTACGTTATAAATGTGATTGCGGTTCTCCGTTAACCCTTCAAAAAGATAGTTCACGACGCTATGTATGGGATACCTCTACCCCTTCACTTTGGCGTTACCATGAAGCATTGCCTATTCCTACAGACTCAGAGATTGTTACCCTTGACGAAGGGATGACTCCCATCATTCCGTTAGATCTAAAAGAAAACTCAGAACATTATATTAAACTGGACTATCTCTGTCCAACGGGTTCCTATAAAGACCGTGGCGCATCTGTTCTGCTGACACGTCTGAAAGCACTTGGCGTTACTGAAGTCGTGGAGGATTCATCGGGCAATGCAGGGGCAGCGATTGCTGCCTACAGCGCCAGAGCAGGCATGCGCTGCACGATCTACTGCCCTGAATCTACTTCACAAGGCAAATTAAAACAGATTTCCGCTTACGGTGCCGAGCTGAAACTGGTGCCGGGAAATCGCATGGCAACTACAGAGGCTGTCCAAGCGGCTGCAGAGAACATCTGCTACGCATCTCACAATTGGAACCCTTTTTTCTTGGAAGGCACAAAAACGCTTGCTTATGAAATGACTGAGCAGTTGAATGGATCCGTTCCCGCACATGTTATCTGTCCTGTCGGGTTCGGAAGCATCTATCTGGGACTATATCTCGGTTTTCAGGAACTGCACGCAGCAGGTATTATTGATCGTCCCCCTCGATTGTTAGGTGTTCAACCTGAAACCTGTTGCCCAATTTACAACGCCTACCGAGACAAAACACCCTCCCTCTCAAGAATGCCGCAAATCGCACCCACACTTGCAGAAGGTATTACCG
>JAPPMR010000826.1 GCA_028818995.1 Candidatus Poribacteria bacterium
TGACCGACTCCAGTTCCTCAAACCCTGGTGACGGGTTAACTTCTAATATCACGGGACCATTTTTTGTTTGAAGTAGATCAACACCAGCGATACCCAATTTTAATGCATTCGCTGCGTCAGTTGCGATGCGACTGTATTCATCTGTGAGGGTTATCGCTTCTCCGTTTGCGCCTTGATGGATGTTCGCTCGGAATTCACCGGGGACTGCACATCTTTTCATTGCAGCGATTACATTGCCACCTACTACAAGAATGCGTATGTCAACGCCAGCTGCTTCTGCAATAAAGGATTGAATTATATAATCCCGATGCAGGTCGCACATTGTCTCTACCGCTGAGTTTAGGGAAGTTGGCGTATCTAATAACATCACACCAATTCCGTGGGTGCCGTAAAAAGGTTTAAAAATGAACGGATAATCTCCTATTTCAGGTGTGGCATCCTCTAAAAATGTGGCGGAACCGACTGTGAGACTTGGTGGGATGGGCAATCCGTGCCGTGCGAGGATCCGTAGAGAACGAAACTTGTGACGGGCATCCGCTATGGCATTTGCGGAATTTACCGCAGGGATACCAAGCCATTCAAAGTGTAACACCACCTCTCCACCGTATCTTGCTGTTGCACCGCTGAGTCGTGGGATAACGACATCAAAATCTTCTGAAGGCACACCGTCATAAGTGATGCGGTGTCCAGTTCCGCCAATTTGGAGGTAGAATCCGAATGGGTCTCGGACTTTGACGGTGTGTCCTGCTTTTTCTGCGGCTTCAACGAGGCGGCAGGTTGAGTGGTTTTCGGGTCCACGGGAAAGGATGGCAATGTTCATAGGTAGGATGGTTTTCAGTTATTAGTTTTCAGTTATTAGTTTTCGGTTTTCAGTTAATTTCGTAGAGATGCTCGGTGCGGTTAGAAACCGCACCTACCGGGTTATAGAACTTTATCCGTTTCGGTATGTTTCCTTCAGAAAAGCGTCTAACTCCTCAAATGTATCGAAAATCTTATCGCATAAGTTTTCAAAGAAGATGCTCCGTGTCTCGTTGTAGACAGCGTAGACCGGCTTATTATGACGGGTGGCGTAGTTCATCTCGCTGAGAACACCCGGCGACAATTTGTCCGTAGGATATAGCACAACAACGAAATCGCTTTGGTGAACAAACTGGTAATCCCGCGAAATGGTTCGCGTTTTTATCTGCTCAATTACGTCATCGTCCAATTCGCTCATCGTTTCAGGTACATTCAACATTTCGTCATCAGCCTCCGCTTTTGAGAAGGTGACGAGTGCCATATCCTTAATCGCCAACGGGTCAAAAACGATAAAAGAATGACGGAGTTTTTCACCGAGTTTACGGATTTTCTCAATCTCCTCTGGGGTATCCCTTAGCAGTGTAATCGGATAACTGAGATAAAATTTCGGTCTGTCTGAAAAGAGGAGTTCATAGAAATTGGCGAGTTCGTGTTGCCGTGCGACAGTGTAGTGCGGTTTTTCTGTGAGATGCGCAATCTGTCTTGTGAGGAATTCTTCCTCGTCTAACCAGACATTGAGTGCTGCTTTTTTGATACCTGCCCATTGGGTGCTTTTTTCCATCCGTGCGTAGATGTCCGCGATGTTGTCTACTACGTTGATAAACATATCGGGTGGAATAATATCAATATCTTTAAATGAAAATCCTTCAAGGAGACTGCCACGCCATCGGAAGCAGGCGTGTAAGCCTATGATGGCGTGTTGGTATGATTTGGCATCTCTTGCGATTTCGTAGAAAGCGGTGCGCCGTGCCAACGATAAAACGGCTGGGTCTGAGTCGAGTACCTTTTCTGTGAAATGGACACGCGCTTCTGCGGCAACTCGGTGCATGTAATCGCCAACATTAAAAAAGCCGATGTTGAGCTCTCTTTGCACGCAGAGTGCTTCAAAATCTGCGATTAACTCTTTGCGTCCTGAACAACTGATGCCTGTACAGAAGATGTTCATTGTTTGGTAACCTTTACTTTTCCTATGTTATCTGAGAAGGCAGCCTATCAATAATCCGAGCAGATTGCACGCTGACATGGATGATGTGCTTTATTGTGGTGACAAGGTCGCGCGGGTCATCAAACTAATCGTTTGGGTTCATTTCGGAGATTGCTGTTTACCGGTGGTAGGCGTTTGGTTCTGGAATTATTCCTACGAAAAAACACAATTACATCAATTGACTGCGTGATTGAGCGGCATTATTTTTGCTGTGTTTTCGAAACAGAATTAGAGGTGTCATTATTCCTGTTATCCTCAATGTCAGTGTTTTCTTGATTATCTCCGTTTTTCTGTATTTCAGCTTTCGCAGCTTCATAGCCTTCACGATAACCGTCTTCTCTTGCTTTTTCAATTAACTTTTTTCGTGTATCCAGATAGTTTTGAAGTCGCGTAAACATAATATCTAAACCTTCCTTGAAAATAGCATGGCATTCTCAGTACTTCTGGTGGTAAACAGCGTTGATCTATTGTTCTTTTCCTCCATAAAGATTCCCCACAACAATACCAAACAGTACTATAGAAAATAAAATATCACAATTTGTGTTTATGCGTCAAGCAAAACAATATAGATTCAATTCTATAGAAGTTTTAGCGGTGCATGTAATCGCCAACATTGAAAAAGCCGATGTTGAGCTCTCTTTGCACGCAGCGTGCTTCAAAATCTGCGATTAACTCTTTGCGTCCTGAACAACTGATGCCTGTACAGAAGATGTTCATTGTTTGGGAACCTTTGCGTGAGTTCTGTGTAAAGAGTAGAGGTGTTGTTTACCTACTTTTTACCCCCCTAACCCCCCGCAAGCGTGGGAATCAGCATAAAAATAACCATGAACTCGCGAAAATAGGCTTATACCGAACTCACGTTAACCTTTGCTTATTCTGAAACTCCGCTACTCAAACCTTATTACCCTTCAAAATTTCTAAAAATATCATCAAGTTTTACGGCTATATCTTTAATAGTTCCTTCATCACCAAGACTAAGCATGTCCATTTTTTCGGTCTCTGTATCAACGGTTTTGTAGTAAATACAGTATGTGAAACGATAGGAACGAAACCAATCATCTATATCCGGCACGGGAATTTTCCCTTTGAATCCTAAAACTACCATTTTAACCATTTTTTTATCCAAAGGAGGTTTTAAATGACTTAATAGTAGTTCTTCGTAAAGAACCCATTTAATTTCTACTAATGGCCAATCTATAGAAAGATCTTTTGCTTCTTCCTTCAGGATTTGTTCAAATTTTTTGTCAGCAATAACTTTTATTTTTTTCATTATAAACCTCCATCTGTGATAATTTCGTCTAAAGCAGGGTCGTCTAAAAGTGTTGATGGACTAACTTTAAAATTAAATCCAAATTTCTGAACTACTGAGCTGACAGTTTCTGTAATCCAATCCTCCGCATAAGGTGAGACAATGACTTCATCAATCAGCTTATTGACTTCAATGTTGAAAAGCATGCCGATGTCACATATATCTGGTAATCCAGTTTCTAAAAAATTATCTACAGTTTCCACAGTTTGATTATTAAGAGCATCCATAACAAAAGGATCAATATCAACGATCAATCGAACTTCCTGTTCATGTTCGTATTCTTTTCTCTTTTGGAAATAAGGGAAATATGTCAACTTTTTAGCTAATGGGATTTCGCTTTGTAGAAAGTTTTGCATGTATCGGTCGTCATCCGTGTTATCATAGATATACTCTATTTTACCGACGTAAATAGAATGTGTGCTTGTTAAACTATTTTTCATTTTTTGCATAGTTGTTTTGATAGCAACACCACTATTGCGCATGTGATATTTTTCCCACATTGCCATTGACTCTACTACGTTCTGATGCCAGCAGTTACACATAACATATTTACGAGAATCTTCATTCCTTCTCATTATTGCTTCTACAAACTCTTCTGGTGCAACGCGCTTGAGGGATTGTTTGTAAGCATCTATAATACTTTGCGGTATAAATCCTTCATACGGATCCTCAAATTTATCAGCTCTTGTAAAAAACAGAGCTTCTGTATCTAATAGATTAACAAATTTCTCAAAGTTTGTGTATCGCCACAAAGTATCTTCATCGTTTGGCGGATTAATTCCGTCTAATTCTTCATACATTAAAAGCACCTTATACAAGGACAGAATTTACGCAGTTTTGAAAATTATTAAAGGATTATAGGACTAATTTTGTATGTGATCATCCAATAAACTTTGTTTGGCTGATTCAGTACGCTATTATCCATATTCTGACATGGTTATTGATCTCTAAACCAATCCAGATCTCTCCATATTTCACAAACATCCGTGATTAGTTCTTGGCTTCTGGCATCAATTTCATTGACATTCCATTCTGTATGCTTTCGTATTTCCCTATTGAGTTCCAATATTGAATCCTTTAAAGCATCTTTCTTCTGAACAAAAGGGCGATTCCCCAATCTTGAATTTAGGTTTTGTTTGACGAGTGTAAGGTTTCCGATATTTTCTAAGAATGCGTCTCGAACGATTGCTAAATTATAAGCGTTAGCATAAGTTGGTTTAGCTAGCCGATCTCGTGAAGGTTCTGTATTTGGGTCATCAAATAGTTCGTGGTAGAATTTTCGCTCACTTGTCACATCGGTATTGACAGTAACCTTGTGTGTTTCGGGGTTATGACTGACAGCTTCTGGGGTTATCGGTAAATCCCAAGTCTTGTGCCACTCTTTTGGCATGACATGTTCCAAACTTAACTTGTTATCAAAGACGATTTCTTCGCTAAATTTGTTATTTGCCTGTTTCACTTGTTCTATACGATATAAAATGTATTTGATAAGTTTTTGTTTGCTTCTTCCTGCTGTCTGCGTCCAAAGCCCTGACAAGGCTGCTTTCATCAACTGATCATTTGGGAAAATGATTGTCTCTTTTCCAGGGAAATCTAGTGGGGTGAGTTCCAAGCGTGCATATAATGCATTTCTGATCTCACTATCTGTGGGGTAGTAGTGAGTATCTGATGTTTCGGCAGCAAGAAGTTGTATAAACTTGTCTAAACTAAAATTGCCTTGAAGGTTTTTTATGAGTCTTGGAAAAAACTTGTTAGACCCTGTAAGTCCACCATCTCCTTTGCAACATAACATCCGACGGAGTGTATAAGATTCCAAGATATCAAGAACGCGTTTAAGTTCTATTTCTCCCAGTCTAACATCACATATTACAAACAACAAGAAGGGATGCATGGTCGTCAAGCTGAATGTTTTATAGAACTTCATGCGGGTTCCAATAAGTGTCTTCTCATTGCAGTCCATCATTTCACGATAAATGCTGGAATAGGTTTTCAAGGAAGCTAACTCATCCTCTACTGTTTGTTCTTCACCTTTGAGTTTTTCTTGATAATCATTTTCATAGACAGAAAACAGCGGGGTGACATCATCTCTTGCGAGTTTCGACATAAGGAAATGTTGGAGGAACATCTCACAGGAAGTCCCTTCTTTTTTACGTTTTTCGGGTTCTGGATCCCAATAATCACTCTCAAAATGCTCCCAATACTTTTCATATAAATCGTCACTATTTTCACCAGCACGCAAGAATAGATTATTGCGAAGTTTATCAAATTCAAAAAGATCTTTTCCTCTGGCGTTGAGAGATTCAAATATCTTTTCGGGTTTATCTGTCTCATCAATCAGTATCCGAACAAATCCGAAGCTGTCTATAACGGTATAGAATAAGTTTGTGATTTTCCCATGGTCTCTGTTAACAAGTTCGTGTATCTGATCATAGAAATAACTATAAGCAGAAAAAACGCGTCCCCTACTGTTAGCCACATCATTGTCAATAAGTGCTATGAAAGATGCTTTATCCCGTTTGGTTGGCACGATTTTATGCCGCTGATCTGCTTTCAACAGCTCACCTTGATTCGTGAGGTATCGGTTGACATCATTGGCAATATCGTCATATTCGTTCCGCTTACAGACATCCCGCATCGCACAAAGAACGATTTGAAAAGTTGTCAGTCGTTGTTGTCCATCAATAATATCATATATCGGGGGTTGTGCAAGACTTTGCTGTTGTTGAACAACGATAGCTCCAGTGAAATGGGTCATCTTTTTTTCTTGGGGATCTGATCTCTGTTGTTGTAATATATCCTTCCATAAAGGTTTCCACTGTTCTTTCTCGCTCCACACATAATTTCGCTGGAATAAAGGTATCCTATACTGCACATTCGGTTCAAAAATATTGGAAACTTTAACAATATCTGTATCCATATTGCTCCCTTTTCATATTTACAAGATAAGTTCTAACATGAAGTTTTAGGCAGTATCAGTAAAATGCTGATCTATTTTTACGCAAATATGCTGCTACTCCATATCTGTTGCTAATGACTTAAGTTTTGCGAGTGCATCCTGTCCCTCTTTTTGCCACGGACGGGGCGCGGGAAACGGAGAATCCTCAAACCGTTTTTGAGTACAAGACTATTTTTTGAACGCCTATATTTACGCAGTGTCCGCTGTATCCTCAAGATTAGTTAAGTCTTCAACATCAGCAATATCCGCCAACATTTGAGAATATTTACGTAATTCCTCCTGTAGTGCAGCCAATTCGTCGCGAAAAACGGTACGTTCTGCTTCGTCCTCAAGGTCTCCTGCAATACTTTTTCGGTGCCACTTTGCGGTAAAAGGACGAATCACTTGGTTAAGAACAACAATTGCGATTTTTGTAAAGTTGATACAGTCCGGTCCATATTCTCTGATAACTTCTCTTGTCGTTGCGAAGAGTGAATAGACACTATCCAAAGCAGTTTTTTCGTCGCCGTGTTCGATGGGCAATGGTTGTGTGGTAATCCGTGTAAGCAATTCAATATAGAGTGCCCAAGCGGCATTTTTATCCGCAGCCTGTGGAGTCCACTCCATTTGTAGAAAGGGAGGTGTGATTTTCAATGATTCCATTCCCTATTTTTCAAGCCAGTTTGAGAAATTCATTTGTGCCACCTCTCACCAGAAATTCATCCAGAAATGGTATAATTTCACAGGATTATTTACCTAAAAACCATACCGTACGGTATGAAATTTCATACCACGGTATGATTTTGAAAATTGCGATAAACCCAGTCTTTGTATGGGTTTATAGGTGTTTTTTGTAGAATTATTAATTTTAAATTTTTTCATTTTTGGTAACTTTTGATATTTTGTGAAAATGGCTGTTTTTTTTCGGTATTTCCGAGATGTTTTCAATAGTTCTCTGAGTGTTGGTATTTTGAATTGTTGACATAATTGGGACACCTTACAGATAAAACTTTTTGTAATACTAATTATTACATAAGTGGATAGTGTTTGTCAAGTTAAATTTTGTTATCTGATTTACCCCAGTTTTTTTGAATGCCTTTGTTCATGAAGGTTTTGAAGTAG